>JBDKSF010000122.1 GCA_039680785.1 Candidatus Cloacimonas sp. | reverse complement strand
AGGAAATTTTGTAATTTCCTGTTTACAGAGGTCTCCAGATAGTTTTCCCTTTTCTCAATTAAGTAATTGGCAAAAGCATGAGCATCAGTTTGAAGCATATCAATGCGTTTACGGTTTTTATTATGATACCGGATAATTTCATCAAAATGTTCTAACAACAAAGGAGCTAAAAATTTTTTGCCTGCAGTGCTGAGTAAAACACCTTGATGAACCGGTTCAATAAACTCAGGCGAAAATTTATGCCGGGAAAAAATATAAAATACCGGCTCATCCACCAAAATACGATACGGCTCTATAAAATCAAACACAAAGGACTTTTTGTTATAGTTATCACTATGCAAAATACCCAAATAAGGATCGAGACCGGCAATAATTAAAGCTCGCTCCACTTTGGAATAAAGCATACCATAGCCATAATTCAACATAGCATTAAAAGCATCTTTGGCAGGACGCGAACTTCTGCCCGCAAATTTATAAGCATCCGGAATAAGCTCTGCCAAAATAGAAAAGTAATTTTTGGACGCACCTCCTTCCCAACCCATAAAAGAACCCGAAAGTTCTTCCAATTTGCCTTCTGCCTGCATTATACAAATAGCCGCCTCTTGCATATTTTGCATCCGATTTTGAAAAATACTTTTATCACAATCCCGCTTGGAAAGTAAACGCTGCACAAAACGATACTGATTCATTGTTTTAATGGCAACCCAGTTTTTGATGAATTGTAAACCTACATTATCGGAAAGCATTTCCAGCTGCCTTCTCCGAATTAAAACAGTACTACCAATCTTCGGAAACCAAATTCTGCCATAAGGATTGCCATATTTATCCAGAAAAACAATGTCTATATTATAATCCATCGCTAATTGAATTGCATCCGTAGTTATAATGGCAGCATTGGAAATTACAATGGAAGATATCTTTTCCGGAGAGAGCTTGGTTTTCCTGTCCTCAATGCTCAATTCAAACATTTCATCTTTTTTGCGTAAGTAACTGCCGTAGGTATTTAAATGAACTTCCATCAGAAAGCAAGACAGCTTGATTTAGCTGTAGAATATAGTTTAAAGCCAGTTGTGCATTCGTAAAAGTCATTAACAAATTCGTTCTCAATGTAATAAATATGGTCATTAAGTTTTTTTACCTTATACGAATCATAAATAGCGTTAAGTTCATTGAGGGAGAGATTTATTTGATATGAGTTCAAAGAACGATATTCTGTTTCCAGAGCTGTTTTTGTTTTTTGTAATTCCTCCTTTGTAAGCTTATTCTGCTTAATGTATTCTAGTTTACTTATTATAGATGAGATTGCTTTAGTAGATGTATCATCACAAAGAATATAGAGCGTCTCAGTAGCATAATTATCGGTAATGATTTTAAAATCAGCAATGGGTATTTGATTTTGAATGTTTTGATCGTAATTTAGAACGGAGATAGCTTTTAATATGGCTTCTCCTTTTGCACCAACATCAAGCTTTCTATAATAGTTATCTACAATATCAGTAAACTGACGACTTTCTAAGGTAGTGTTACCTTCAAGACACTCTTTTGTTTTAGATAATAGATATTTATCATATACATAGTGGCTAAGAAACTTGCCATCTTTTTGTAGATTGACCAAAAACATTTCTCCGCCAAGTTCACCTAATTCATTATGTCTATTACATCTACCTGCAACCTGGATAATACTATCTAAAGGACCAAAATCACGATATACTTTTTGAAAACTTATGTCAACACCTGCTTCGATCAATTGAGTGGAAACCAAAACTACTTTTGTCTTTTCTTCTTTAATGATACAACCAATTTTTTCTATAATTTTCTGCCTACATAAAGGGATATGCAAAGTAGTTAAACAGAAAACTTGATAAGATGATTTGAATTTAGAAGAAAGATAATCATATATAGCAAGAGCTGAGCGTTTAGTATTCATAACAATTAAAATACTCTTGGAACCTCCAAGCTCCAGGTAATTCTGGCAAAACTCATCTAAAGTTTGTTCCTTTAGATCAATATTTAGTTTTACACGATTAAAATCAGGAACTGAGAAAAGTTCTTTCTGACATAATTCTATATATGTATCCTGAGGAAATAAATAGGGTTGAGTGGCAGAACAAGACAATATAAAAGTATCAAATCTTTCCGCAAGCACTTTAAATAGAACTCTTAGTAAAGGATAATAATCTGCAGGCAAGTTTTGGACTTCATCCAGAAGAATTATTGAATTAATTATATTATGCAGCTTTCGGAGCATCCCGTTTCTATTGCCAATTAAGGAATGAAACAATTGAACAAATGTAGAAATAACACAAGCAGATTCCCAGGATTCAATAGACAAGATATCTTTTTGCAATTCATCCAAATTGTATGTTGGCTCAGCTTTTGTAACTGTTGAATAATCTACCAAATGATGATGTTTTACTATAAATCTGTAATCTAAAGTAGCTTGCTCAGAGAGGTTAGAATGTAACACACTTTCAAATTCTTTATAATTTTGGTCTATAATAGAAGTATAGGGAAGGCAATAAATAACTCTGCGTGAAGTATCCTCAAGGTTTTGAATGCAATTAGTAAATTCCAGACAGGCAAATGTTTTTCCGCTTCCGGTTGGAGCAGTTAGAGTATATAATTTCTGAGAGAGTTCAATGCTTAGATTTTCTTGGATATTAGCAATAAATTGATTTCTTAAAGTATTTAAAGCTCCCTGTTTCTTATTCTTTTCTGCAATTAATTTTGAGGGTGAATAGCAAAGTTTAGGTTTAAGCTTATCCAAATATACATATTCTTTCCCTGCTGCATTGTGTTTATCAGCATCAATAAGAACAGAGAATAATAGATTTTGAATGAGAAATGTTTCTATTTTATCATCGTTATCAGCAGGAGAATAAGTAAGAGAAAAATCATCCAAATTATCATTCAAAAGCTGAAAATAGCTATAGGACAAGTCCGGTAAGCTGATATTGTGTTCTTTTAGGAGTTTTGTTAGATCAACATCGTTATTTATGTTATCCAATACACTTTTATAGATAGTAAGGGTCTCATTGATAAGAGCTGCATTATCCAGTCCTTCACTATAAAAAGAACTTAAATTACTATGATGTTTTTGCACACATTTAAAGGCAAAGGGAGCAAAACAGGAAAATTCTTTCCAGGAGTTAAAATTAAAATATGTTATAACTGCCGAGATAAAACTATGATGGCTTAAGTTATTTTGTTTTCCCCCCCGGATATAGTTTTGAAAATAGGAAGATGCCTTTCCCAGATCATGCATTATACCAATTTTTTCAGCAACAGAAGCTAAATTATCTTTAGTTGTAGTATTTAAATTCAGGGAAAGCTTTTGGATCATCTCTTTAGCATTAGAAGCCACTTCAGCTAAATGATCTACCAAAAGCTTCTCCTGATATCCATTTTTTGCAGGATGGGAAATAATCATAAAAAAGATATTCTGGTTCTTTGGTTATTATGTAATTCAACCAAATCTTTGAACTTACCGGGAATTCTTTTCCCGTTCGTTTCTAATACTATATTTCCAAAGCGCTTGGTTTGACGATAACTTTTTCTTTTCCCTTCCATTAATTCCTGTTCCAGAGGCATTCTTTCCATAATTAAATCACAATCTTGAGAAGTAATGCCTTCTATCAATTCTCTTTCTATAGCAGAATCCAGATAGTCAGATTCAGATATTGGTTCAAATTCACCTTGGTTATAGGTTCTAATTAATTCCAGATGAGCAATAAACTGTCTTTGTCCTAAATATAAACCATAACCAAAATCTTTTACTTTGATCTTGTTTTCCAATTCTGTAAATACACTACTTTTCATCCTATCGAAACAAAGAAAAAGTATCCATTCCAGATCTTCAGAACCCTGTGCTTTAAGAAGTTCCAAACGACATTGTTTATGAGCAGAAAGATCATTTATCGGAATTTTGGTAGTTGCATCTTGTGCATAATTCAATGTCTGAAATACTTTATGATAGTATATGTTGGGGACTAAAGATATGGCAACTCCAAGATTTTCTGAACTCATAATATCATAATAACCGTCTCTTTCGATTTGCATAATAGAAGCAAGTAAACCACAGATTGTAGTTCGGGGCGGTATTATGTAAGTTAGAGAAGATGCGTTAGTATAAAATTTACGGAAATGCGCAAATTTACCTGTTAGCTTCAGCTCTAAAATCTGATTAAAATTATCAGGTATTTTCATATCTTTCCCCCATCATTTAAGGGAAAGCGGTTTTTTCCAGTTCTCTTGGATAAAAATTTTATCAAACTCAGGAATTGATATCTGTTCATCTTTCCAGTAATTAATGCAGGAAATCAATTCTCTGTTTTGATTTAAATATTCTATTAAGGGGTTGATGTTTAATTCATAATCTTCCGGTTTTCGGATAAGACGAAGATTTTGTGCTATATTAGAATTCTGAGAAGTTACCTTAATCATACTGCGTAAGTCCTTTAAAAATTTATCTTTGTCCTTCAATTCTATCCGCAAATACAAACGTGGGTATTGTCCAATTTTAGTTCTGGTTCTGGCAAGAGGAATGGAATTAAGCATTGCCTCATCTAAAAGTTGCAGGTCTGTTTCGGAAAGATTTGTTTCTTTTGCAGTATTGGCATTTATACTTCCGGAAAAGGCAATTAGGGAATAATATAAACGATAATCTTTACCAATACCTTGACCACCTGAAAAACTGGAAGTGATCGTTGAACTATCAACCATTTCAACAGGATGTAAGGAATAACCCCAGTTAAATTGAACCGGTCCTGTAAAATGTCCACCCTTATCCTCTTCTGTAGTTACAGCTCCGAATAGACGAACATCAATCAAATCAATATGTCCTTTCTTGATTGCTTTAATTTGGCTATTGCGTTCTTTAGCATCTTTGGCTTTATTGGAAATAAAAATTTCCTCCCCTTTGATATCCTCAAAATAATCTCTAATATAGCGTTTTAAGCGGACATCGGAAACAAGGTTTATGAAAGTATCATAATCCATACGAGGTTTGTTTTCATTGTCCATATCACCATTAGGATTGCACATTTGTGCATCGTAAAGAAATAGGATTTCTGAGTTATTGTTGATCATTTTGTTCCTCCTGATTTTTTTCAGTTTTATCTGGATGTTCTAATTTATACATAGCACCTAAATAATTTGAATAAGCCCTGCCACTTAAAATGTGAAAGACAATTTCTTCCGGTGATAGAGAAGAGTTCTCTATACCTTGCAAACATTCTCTGTAATAATTTTCAGTTATAGAATCATAAAATATATTCCAAACCTTACCCATTTCATCAACCATAGCCATCAAGGACTTAACTTTTTGAACAGGAATACCACGCAGATTCAATCTATTAATTAAAGTGCTTTTGATATTCTTTTTTCTCTGTTCGGATTCTATCGCGGCAATATACATACCCAATATGAAAAGTCCTTGAGCAAAGAAGTTGTTTTCATAAATTTGGGAATGAGAGTTAAAATATACAGTGATTCTTTCATCCTGCAGCTTTGAAATTAAATTACGCTGTTCCATAATTGATACTCCTTCTAATTGATTAAATTTTATTAAGTGATCTAAATATAGGGTCATAAGAAAGGGGGTTATATTTAAAAAATACTTATTCTCGGTTTTCAAATTATTGTTTTTCCGATTATAAATATCAGCAAACCTACAGATAAGATCATAATATTGAAAGTTCCTTTTATATATGTATGTCCCTAAAGAACTGATAATGTTTTTATTCAATACAGTATAATCATTTTGATCCATACCTGGATGAGATTCTTTTGAAGGTAGAATTAAATATCTAAGCCCTTCAAAAGATAAACATGCCTGTTTACCATATAAAGAACCTAAGTTATAATCCTGAACCATTTTATTCAAGTGTTCAGTTTTAGCGATTAATTCCTTTAGATTGATGTTTTTAATCATACCATTAATGATAAATTCTTGTGAAGTAGGGCTTGGTTTGTTATAAAAAAGCAAAGTAAATTCTTTTAACCTTCTGAGAAGTGTATTAAGAGTATTAATATCATCCCTTTTTTGATCTAAGGGTATTCGCTCCAGAAGCTTTGTAGCCATATTAAGTTTTTGAGGATCAATTAGTTCTTCATCATTATCAATTTCAAACTTAATTTCGGGTAGGACTATAGTTTTCAAACCAAGTAAGGTTGTTCTCAACTTTGTAGATGCATATTGAATTCCTATTAAAACTTGCTGATTGCAATTTTCGCACATTGAAAAAGCATTGTGAGTTAAATTTCCGTCTACTTTATCAAAATAAAGAGGGTTAGTAGTTCCAAAAAATTTCTGTTTAATAGCTATGTCTTTAGGTAAGGTAGATTCATTTCCACAGATATGACAATAGCCCTGTTTTGTGTTATCTAAATAATGTCTGTCAAAAAGGTAATGATACAAAACATCAATATAACAATCGGCATACTTCGTTTGATGCAAAAATTGACCATCAATCTTTAAAGCATAAGCTTGTCTTTCTGTAACAAAATCTTTTATAGTAGTAGAAAGATATTTTTTTAAGTATTTTTGAAATTCTTTGTTGTAGTCCTTTTTTTCATTCAGCTTATCTTTAAGTTCAGGTATATTCTCAGGATCAGGAAAATCCTTTTGTTGGTCTTCTTTAAGCTTATCATATTTAAGTGAGATAATATTATTTTCCATTCTGAAAAATGTCTCTTGTATATCTTTGAGATAGTTTAAGAACTCCTTTCCCCGAGTTTCTTCTTTCCACGGTATTTTTTTGAAGTTGTTTTCTACATAATTATATAGTTCAAATTGCAGTAGTGGTTTTAACGATATGTGGGCAGCATAGATAGAAGGATCATTTGGAGAATAATTAGAAAAAACCAAGAGTTCATCTTTTTTTTCAGGAATTAATTGAGTACCCTGGGAAAAATAGCATACCTTTTTAGTAGTATCAAGGTTTAACTCCAATAACCTTCCAACATCATCTTTTACATTATTGTCCACATTATTGTCCACATTATTGTCCACATTATTGACCACATTATTGACCACTTTTTTCGGCCATTTATAATTGTTCAGTTCATTACAATACTGTTTCACAATCAATAGTTTTTGTTCTTTTTCGGGAAGCGAGTTAAAATTCACTGTTTTTAATACTATTTTCCCTATAGCTTGATATAAAGGAATCATTTTTCCTCCTTTCTTTTTCTTACTACACCAAAGCCGCGAGCACTTTGTTTTCCGAGACCAAGGAATTCAGGGATAAGGAAATTGGTTGTAAAATCGCCGGTAAAGCATTGCATAGGTTGATTATGGAAATTTACTTCCAGGGGTTTAAACCAGCCATCCACATTTAGTTTTTCCACATCTGGAATCCAATAGTTAAATGCCTTGGAAAGGGTTTTGAGGTTATTTTTCAGGATAGTTTTTAGTTTTTGGTTACGCTGAAAAGCATTCATTTTATTATAGTCCTTATAGTTTTCCTGGTTCAAAGCCATCCAGGGAGAGGCAAAAAAGTAAGTATAATAGTTTTCGGTTAAGCCAAAGTCCTCTTCTTTCAAGGAGATCTCTCTTTCGTTGGAAACGAGGGTTTTACCGTTAATTTCCAGTTTATCCACTTCCAGAAAGACCTTTTTGATAATATCTATACCATCATTGATGGCAAGCAAGGCAGGATGTTTTTCCATTACCCGATATTGAATTTGGGGAGCTTTATAGTTATATCCAAACCCAGGTAAGTGATTATGAAAAATATGATCTTCAGGAAATTGATTCACAAAGAAACCTCTCAGTTTGGGTATATCCCTTGGCTCGAGCAGAACATCAGTCCAGCTGACAATTAAATATCGAATTTTCATCTCACCCTTTCCCAGTCAGATATTTAGCGACAATCACCATAAAATCTTCCTTCCTAAAAAACGCCATTAATTCTTTATTGTTACATAAGATAATCTTGTCAAGTGGAAAAATTAAATATGGAGAATTAATGCTAAGGTATTAAGACAAAAATATAGAAGAGAAGAATTATTTTCCTATATGAGCTCAATGAAATAGAAAAAGTATAAGAAATATTTGTCCTTGGATTACCAAAATTCAATTATGGAAATACAATGGATTAGCCCCACACAAAAAGGATAAAGTGCACAATTTAAGCACACTTTATCCATTATTGAAACAGCGATTTCGTAGTTACAATAAAGCGGTTAATCTTTCATAACCTTCCACTGGAGATAGGATACCTGCCTCCACCGCTTTTTTAATATTTTGGCAGGGCAGGTCGTTTTGATAAATTTCGGCGCGAGTGATAGTATTTAAGTTTATATTGGGCATTGCTTTTGCCATATTGGTCATCAGGATCACATAGAGATTTACCCAGGAGCCAATACGCTTTTCCTGGTTGTTTCGTAATCCATTATAGCGCATACAGTAAAGCTGTAAATCGTCCTTATATGCCGCCGATGGTTTTAAGCCAAATATGTTTTTGGACATTTTTCCGATGCGTTCATTTTCTTTCGTTAAGCGAGGATTGCTTTTGTGACGCGCATACACTTTGCCAGTATGGCGGTTATAACAATAGACCAGTCCGTCCGTTTTGCCGGTATAGCCGGCTAATCCGTATTTGAAGCTAACTTTCATTTTGTATCTCCTAAATTTTCTTCTTCATATATAAGGGGGTGACAAAAATGCCCAAAAGGGTGACAAAACCGAAATATTTTTCTCCATTTTTGTAATTAACGGAGTTACAATGCATTAGGGACATTCTTAATAGATGCCTGCTTGTTTCTCAAATGCTGCTCGAACGCATCCCGAACGCTTCTCTTATTTTCATTCGGGATACATTCAGGAAGTAGCGGAGTGTTATAAGCGCCATAAGCAGGCAGATAGTAAAGAGATAGATGTAAGTAATTAGATTGATGCAAGATAAAAAGTTTGGGCGTTTGAACTTTTGGTTATGCCTCTGCCTGGGTTTAAAAGGGTTAAATGAATGGTGTTATATTGCTTTATCTGATTCTGGGACAGCGAATAAGGAATCGGGTTAGAGAGAATGTTTGTGTAAAGAGAGGTGTTGCCTTTGGGGGCTTTTTTTGGGTATATGAGAATGAGAATATGATGTTTTTGTCTTTCTTTTTCGAGGGGCTTACGCACCCATCGCTATGATTGTGTCGCCCTTGGGGGGCTTTATGGGTAAACGAAAATGAAAAAGAAAAAGATTGTGTCTTTCATTTTTACGAGGGGCTTACGCACCCATCGCTATGATTGTGTCGCCCTCCGGGCTTTTAAGGTAAATATTGTTTTAAAAATCTCTAACATCTTTTCAATCCTGTTCATCCCAAACCTATTCTCTTTTTAATCTGTGTCATCTGTGCAATCTGTGAGAGATCTTTTTTTTCTCTGCTCTCAGCCCTCCGCTAAAATAGTCCATTCATCCCAAACCTATTCTCTTTTTAATCTGTGTCATCTGTGCAATCTGTGAGAGATCTTTTTTTTCTAAGCTCTCAGCCCTCCGCTAAAATAATCCTATTCATCCCATACCTATTATCTGTTAAATCTGTGCAATCTGTGAGAATTCTTTTTTTTCTCTTGGGATAATCTAAAGGTTGACAGCAAAACAACTTTCCCAGAATTTGATTTTTCAAGAGGAATAAATGAAAAGAACTGCCATACTAATCTTTATGCTTCATATAATACTGATTTCCGTGCTGAAAGGAGAAACTTTTTCTGCCGGTGATTCTCTTACGGCAAAACAAGATACACTTGCAGAAAAAGATTATCATCCGCTTGCGGAGAAGGACTTATGTGAGCTGGAAAAAATGCTTGCAGCGATTCAATTGAGCCCTTCCGATTTGAACTACGAAAAGGATTGGGACCTTTCTACCTGGGGAAAAAGTCAGGACTTTTTAAGAGCTTTGCAGGAGCCCTATTACGGTTTGGACTTGATGCAACAAATTAGAAAGGCAGCAAATGAAGCGAATGATGATGAGAAATTTGCCTATCTGGCGGATGTTCTTTATCGAAAGGCAATTGATGAAGATAGCGCCTTTTCTATTTATCTGCGCTACAAAGAATTTTACCTGCAGGATTTTTGGCATAAAGTAAAGCAGCCCAAAGACATCTGCAATTTTTACGAGACCGCTCTAAACCAGATTATACCCGTTTTGGCAAAAGCATATTCCAATTATGACAATGAACAATGGGACAAATATGTTGCCTATCTCTTTACGGCTCTGATGGAAAATGAAGATAAAGATAGCTATGCCGCTTATTTTGCCAAACATCATTTACCCGTTTTGGCAGAAATTGAGGACGCCGAAATAAAAGAACTGATGGGGTCTCTTTCCGAATTAGATTTGCAACAAGCTGGAATGCAATTTTTAGCTTTAGCGGATGTAATCAGCAGCGAAGCAGGAAAATTATCCTACAAAAATAAAAAGCCCATAGTGAAAATAGGCAAATATGGAACAATGCTGATCGGAACGCTAAATGATGATTACTATAACGATAAAATGCTTAAAAAACCGCTAATTCTGCTGATTGAACCGGGCGGAAATGATAAATATACAATGACTTTGGCAACCGGTGCAAAAAATTATACTTATCTGCTGATTGATTATAATGGGGATGACAGCTATCTGAATCCAGCCATTGGAGGTCAATTTTTGGCTCTTTCCGGTTTGGGAATTTCTGATGATAAAGCCGGAAACGATATTTACCGCACAGGTGATTTTTCTTTTGCGGCAATGATGGGACTGCAAATCCATCGTGATTTTTCCGGAAACGACATTTATGAAAGTGGTCTATTTAGCCAGGGTGCTGCTGTGCGCGGACTTTCCCTACTTCAAGACATTGAGGGAAATGATTTTTACAGTGCCAGTTGTCTGGCTCAAGGATGTGGTTCAATTCGTTCTACTGGCGCTTTGCTGGATTTTGGCGGTGCCGATAATTATACAATAGGCGGAAAATATTTCCATTCACCTTTAATGCCAAACGATTATTTAACTCTGGGACAAGGTATGGGATTTGGTTTTAGACCCGATTTTGCCGGTGGCTTGGGACTCCTTTTTGATAAAAAAGGTAACGATAGATATATGGGAGGGGTTTATGCTCAGGGCTCAGCTTACTGGTATGCTTTGGGAATGTTGATAGATGAAAGTGGAAATGATGTTTATAATGCCATATATTATCCTCAGGGCTCTGGTATTCATTTGGCGGGTGGTTTTCTTTTTGATGGCGAAGGTGAAGATACATATTACAGCCGACATGGACCCGGTCAAGGTGCAGGTCACGATTGGGGTGTGGGAATTTTTATTGATGCCAAAGGCGATGATGCCTATTCCATTGAAGGTGGCAATGGCTTGGGTTTAAGTAATTCCGTAGGTATTTTTGTGGATAAAAGCGGCAATGATCGTTATGAAAGAAATAATCCCCAAAATTATGGAAACGCTGCTTACAGTAGAGTTACAGGCAGTATAGGTCTTTTTTTGGATGAAGGTGGAACGGATATTTATCCCGATACCCTTAAGGCAGATGGAAAAGTATGGAAACAAGGCACTTATGCTATTGGCAGCGATTTAATCAGCCCAGCAATAAGTGAAAAAGTAAAACAGGCAGAAATGGAAATGCTGCCCCCGCCTACTTCGGATGAGCCAATGGAACAAATTTTTGCCGCTGCCTCAGAATGGGAAGTTGGCAATGCCGTTGAAAGAGTGAAAAAAGCGCGTGAAATAATGCTTTTTAGAGCTGATGAAGCGATTGATTACATTACAAAAAACAAGCTGGGAACGAAGTCCGGACTGGAATATCGTGCTTTGGAGGTTTTGGTGGATGCCAATGCCGATTTTAAAAAAGAACTATTTAACTATGTTGACGCCGAAGATAGCTTGAAAGCTAAAAATGCTCTAACTTTGATTGCCGAGACAGGTGACAGCACTTTAATTGAGCCCTTGCGAAAACATTTAGAAAACGGAAAATATGTAACAACCTGCCTTTCGCTGTTAGGAAGCATAAAAAATGCAGAGAGCGTAAATTTGCTTGCCCAATATGCTTTTCATCCCTGTGAAAGATATCGCTATTTAGCTGCCAAATCCTTAAAACAAATTGGAACTCCCGAAGCATATAACTGTCTGAAACAGATGGCAAATGACAGCTCTTTTTTGGTGAAAGCTCTCATCCGCACTTCGGAAAAGGAATTAAGATGAGCGAAGATAGACAACTTTTTGAAGCATATCTCCAAAAACTAAATTTGGAAAATGCAGAGCATATCATTGGGCAGTTTGAACATTATCTGCAATTGCTCTCTACCGCCAATAAGAATGTGAATCTGGTTTCGCGTAATATACCCATTGAGCGATATTGGGTTCAGCATTTTCTTGACAGCTTAGTTGCTTTGGAATGTTTGGATTTACAGGAAAAAACCGTTTTGGATTTTGGCACGGGAGGTGGTTTACCCGGAATTCCGTTAAAACTGGCTGTCCCCAATATGAATATTACTTTATTGGAATCGGTGCAGAAAAAAGCCAAGGTCTTAACCGAATTCGTAGATGCCTTAGGTCTTTCCGCTACAAGCGTGGAAACAAGTCGTTTGGAAGATTATGCTTTTGTGGCAAGAAGACCAAGCTACGATTATATTGTTTGCCGAGCGATTGCTTTGGAAGAAAGATACCTCTACCCATTAAGAAAATTGCTGAAACCAAGCGGAATGGCTGTTTTTTATAAAGCGCAAAAATTGGATGATGTGCAGGACTTTAATTATGAAATCCTGCTAAGTGAAAATATTCCGTCCCTGGGAACGCGCAAAATAATCGGCATTAAACAGCGTAACCTGATTGTGCATTAAGTATAGATAAAAAGGATAGATATGCCTAAAGTGATAACTGTAGCAAACCAAAAAGGTGGAGTTGGCAAAACAACTTCCGCCGTAAATTTGGCTGCTGCTTTGGCAGTTTTGGAAAAAAGAACTTTACTGGTGGATTTTGACCCTCAGGGAAATGCCACCAGCGGAGTAGGCATTGATAAAGACAAAGTGGAACTGCAAATTTATGACGCCCTGATTGGTAGAGCTCCCATTGAAAAAACCATCCTGAATACTACTACGGATAATCTATTTTGCATTCCGGGAAATATAGATTTAACCGGAGCGGAAATTGAACTGGTGCAAGAATATGCCCGTGAACACAAACTGAAAAATGCCCTGCAACCAATTGTGAATTCCTTTGAATATATAATAATTGATTGTCCTCCCTCGCTGGGTTTGTTGACCGTAAATGCAATGACAGCAGCCACGGAGGTTTTAATCCCGATTCAATGCGAATATTATGCCCTGGAAGGAGTTAGCCAATTACTTACTACTATCCGCTTAATTCAAAAGAACTTAAACCCCAGTTTAAACATTTTGGGCGTGCTGTTAACGATGTTTGATAAAAGGGTAAACCTCTCTTTGCAAGTGGCTAAGGAAGTGCATCGCTATTTTAAGGAAAAAGTGTTTAGAACCATTATCCCGCGCAATATAAAATTAACTGAAGCGCCCGGTTTTGGCAAACCCATTTTTCTATACGATATAAAGTCACCCGGAGCAATGAGTTACCTTAATCTGGCAAACGAAGTGATCAATAGAAACAAACAGGATAACCGGTTATGAATGAAAAATTGGGACGCGGACTTGCGGCTTTGATTCCGGAAAAGGACTCTGAGCCAATTCCCTCAGCTGGAATTACTACTTTGCCGATTGAAAGTATCAAACCCAATCGCTATCAACCTCGTAAAAAGTTTGATCCGGAAAAGCTGGCGGAATTAACTGAATCCATCAAAGAAAATGGCATTATCCAACCCCTGATCGTTACTAAAACGGATGATTCCGAATATGAACTTGTGGCGGGTGAAAGACGCTTGGAAGCAGCCAAACAAGCAGGACTGGAAAAAGTGCCGGTGGTAATTCGGAGCGTTTCTAAAAAGGAACAATTGCAGCTTGCTTTGATAGAAAATATTCAGCGGGAAGATTTGAACCCGCTTGAAGAAGCCATTGCCTATAGTGCTCTGGTGGATGATTTTGGCTTAACGCACAATGTAATTTCGGAAATTGTGGGTAAAGACAGAGCCACGATAACCAATTCATTACGCTTGTTAAAATTACCGGAAGAAGTGAAACAAATGCTTGTTGCCGGAGAACTAAATGCAGGACAAGCACGCGCGATATTGTCCGTGCCCGTTGAAGTGCAAAAAAAGTTTGCCGATTACATTATCAAATATAATTTAACGGTTAGGCAAGCAGAAGAAAAAGCCAAGACATTTTCCGTAAATAAACAGGATGAACCTGAAAAAGCCAAAAAACAGTTGCGCAACAAAGAACTGGAAAAAGACCTGAAAGACATTTTCCATCTGAAGGTGAAAGTGCAAGAAGACAAAGGCAAAGGCAAAATTACTTTTATGTATAAAACACCCGCGGAATTGGAGAATTTTATCGCCCTCCTAAATAAAATAAGGCAGGAAGAATGAACAAAGTTATCGTAACGGGTGGAGCTGGTTTTATTGGAGCCAATTATTTGCATACCCTTTTTGCAGACCCCAATTTTAAGGGTAACATACTGAATATTGATAAACTTACTTATGCCGGCAACAAGGAAAGTTTGCAGGATTTGGAAAGCCAATATGGTGGAACGCGTTATTTCTTTGAGCAGGCAGATATCTGTGCTGCCGAAAAAATGCAAGAAATAATGTTCCATTTCCAACCGGACACGATTGTCCATTTTGCTGCCGAATCCCATGTGGATCGTAGTATAGATGGCCCGATGGAATTTGTGCAAACAAATCTGGTGGGAACGGCAACTTTGCTAAATACCGCTTTGGAATACTTTCGTTCCTTGCCGGAAGAGGCAAAAAAGCAGTTTCGCTTTCATCATATATCTACTGATGAGGTCTTTGGCTCTTTGGGGGAGACAGGAATGTTTACAGAAGAGACCTCTTATGATCCTTCTTCACCCTATTCAGCTTCCAAAGCGGGTTCCGATCATTTGGTTCGCGCCTGGCAAAGAACTTTCGGATTGCCTGTTTCTATTTCCAATTGTTCCAATAACTATGGTCCGTATCAATTTCCGGAAAAACTGATTCCTTTAATTATTCTAAACTGTCTGGCACACAAGCCGCTACCCGTTTACGGAAAAGGACTTAATGTTCGCGATTGGCTGTTCGTGACCGATCACTGTGAAGCCATTAATACTATTATTCGCCAAGGCAAAAACGGAGAGACCTATAATATAGGCGGTCATAACGAAATGAAAAATATAGATATTGTAACTACAATATGTGAAATTCTGGATGAAATTGAACCCTCACCCACTTTAAATAGTTACACGGAACTGATTACTTTTGTGCAAGATAGGCCTGGACACGATTTACGCTATGCCATAAATGCCGAAAAAATTGAAACAGAACTGGGCTGGCATCCTGCTGAAACATTTGCCACAGGCATTCGCAAAACCATTATCTGGTATCTACAAAATAAGCAGTGGTGGCAAAACATCCAAAACAATAAATATAAACAGGAACGCTTGGGACTTGGATAATAAAAATTACCAACTGAAGACATTAGGATATTGTGCATAAGAAATATTTGCCGTTACCTAAATATTGGTTATTATATAATAAATGCCGAGACATATAAAGGATGAAAAATGCAAAAAGATGTAGTTAAATATTTCCTTGAACTTATCAATATTGATAGCGAATCCAAAAACGAAAGAGCAATGATGGATAAACTGAAAATGGATTTGGAAGAGCTGGGAGCAACCGTTGAAGAAGATGATTGCTATACTAAAACAAACGGCAATGCAGGAAATTTGTTAGCCCGTTTTGAGGGAACCATAAATAAAAAACCCATTCTGTTTTGTGCTCATTCCGATACCGTAACCCCCGGAAATTCCATTAAACCAAAGATTGCTAATAATATTATTCGCAGCGATGAAACAACAGTGTTGGGCGCCGATGATAAATCCGGCATCGCCGAAATTATCGTTGCCTTGAAACATATCAAAGATAAAGGCATTGAACACACTCCTATCGAAGTGCTGATTACCGTTTCCGAAGAAATCGGACTCTTGGGTGCCAAGCATTTTGACAAATCCAAACTGAAAGCAGATATTGGTTATGCTTTTGACAGCAATCAGGTAGGTGAACTGGTAATCGGAGCTCCCTATCAAAATACTTTCGTCATAAACTTTTACGGAAAAGAAGCTCATGCGGGCGTGGAACCTGAAAAAGGACTAAACGCAATTCGTTTGGCTTCTGATTCAATTGTGGCAATGCCCAATGGAAGAATCGATTTTGAAACTACTTGTAATTTAGGGTCTATTTATAGTGGATCACCTACCAATATCGTTCCTAAGGAAGTAGTGGTTAAAGGTGAAGCTCGAAGCCATAATAAAGCCAAGCTAAATAAGGTCTGTAACGAGATCGAACAAGCGGTAATTTCTACGGTAGAACGCTATAATGAACAAAACGGCAATGCCTCTTATAAATTTGAAATGGAAGAAGAATATGAAGGATTTCTCATTCCTCGCAATGCTTTAGTTGTAACTCTTGCTGAAAATGCTCTGAGAGCTTTGGATGTCCCTTCCAATATTAAAATTCTCGGCGGCGGCAGTGATGCCAATATTTTCAATGCCCAAAAAATCCCCACCCTCATTGTGGGAACGGGGATGAACAATATCCATACCGTTAAGGAAAGTATCGATATTGACCAGCTTTATAAAGGCGCTGCTTTTGTAGAACAGCTGATCATTCAATACTCGGAGAAATAAAATGGAACTAAAACTGTGCTTGATTGGCTACGGGAAAATGGGAAAAATGATCGCTGATCTGGCAAATGACTACGATTGCAAAGTCGTTTCCATTATCGACCCTCGCCAAGATAACTGCCACAGTGACATTTCACTTCAAACCATCGGAGAAGCGGAGGTCTGTATTGATTTTAGCCACCCTTCCGTAATTCTAAACAATATCCAGAAAGTGCTGTTTTGCCAAAAAAACCTGGTAGTTGGCACTACCGGCTGGTTTCAAAATTTAGCCGAAGTGCAAAAATTGGTGGAACAAGCGGGAACAGGTTTTCTTTATGGAGCCAATTTTTCCATCGGAATGAATATTTTTAACCGTTTGGTAGCGGAAGCGACTAAGGCATTTGATCGTTTTTCAGATTATGATGTTTACGGTTTGGAAATGCACCATAATCAAAAGGCAGATAGTCCATCCGGAACTGCCATTGAGCTCTCCAAAACCATTTTAGCCAACAGTCAGCGTAAAAAGAAAGTCCTGTTTGATCCTGCCTACCGAAAAATTGAGCCGGAAGAATTACATTTTGCTTCTTTACGAGCCGGCTCTTTCCCCGGAACGCATAAAGTTGGTTTTGACAGCGAAGCCGAAACCATAGAACTAAGCCATTGTGTCCGATCCCGCAGCACTTTTGCCAAAGGCGCTTTACAAGCAGCTAAATGGATTAATGTCCGCAAGGGCATATTCACCTTTAACGATATGATTGCGGATATTTTATGCTGATCCCTTTTCTCAAAATGCAGGCACAAGGTAACGATTTTGTAATTGTGGATTACTTTGTCCCCGAAACCAATGCACTGGCGGAAACCGATTTCCCTTCGCTGGCTGAAGATGTTTGTAAACCACATTTTGGCGTGGGGGCGGATGGTTTGGTTCTGCTAAAACCATACCCAATTTGTGATGCTCAAATGATTATTTACAATGCCAACGGTTCAAGAGCTGAAATGTGTGGTTCTGCTTTACGCTGCGTAACCTGGCTGCTGCATAAAAAAACGGCAAAAAAGGAATTTAGGATTCTTACCGATTCCGGCGAAAAAAAATGCCGGATAAATGCAGATAAAACCATAACCGTTAATCTCGGTGTGCCCGAAATGCTGAAAAATAATTATATTGCAGAGGGATTTACAGGTGATCTGATAAAAATTGGCAATCCGCATTTTATCATCTGGAAAGATGATTTGACCGATGAACCCCAGTTTAAATACGGAGCGCTGATTGAACATCATAGTGGTTTTGAGGAGACAGTTAATGTCCACTTTGCTTCTTTGCTAAATAAAAATAAAATAGCGATAAAAATCTGGGAAAAAGGTTGCGGAGCCACTCTTGCTTGTGGAACGGGAGCTTCTGCATCTGTGTTTAGCGGAATTTGGAAAGGGATTTTGGATAATGAGGTCTATGTAACGATGCCAGGAGGAACGGTTGAAATAACTGCTTCGGAAAGTGGTTATCTACTTAGCGGCGAAGTTAACGAGACCTTTCAGGGTAAATACATTTGGAAAATCTAAGTAAGTATTTGCAGGAATTGCGTTTGCAGCGTGGATACAGCTATAAGGATATCTGGAATGAATTGCGTTTCCGCGAAGAACAGATAAAAGCAATCGAAGAAAATCGCTTATCCGACCTTGGTCCCTATGGCATAGCTAAAGCCATTGTTTATAATTACGCGCGCTTTCTGGAAGCTGATGTTGATGCAGTGATGAAGGCATTTTCCATTTTGATGCCAGAAAGCAAAAAACCGGAATTCAAACCCGTTACCACTGTGAAAGAAAAAAAGATTATGCTCTCCACTAATTTTATGTGGATGCTGGGGATTATTATCATCATCATTGTTTTGGGTTCCATTTTATTTTATGCCTATCAACAAAACTGGCTTAAAATGCCGAATTTCTTTTCTGCTTCAAAACCAGATACAACTGCAGTTAATGTGGTGGAAGAAAAAACAGAGAACAAACCGGATACTTTGCGTCAACGTTTACGCGCCATCAGCGAAACAATTCCTCAAAGTAACACTATACCAACTGAGAAGTTAGATAAAAAAACCGTTCCACCAGATACAACCGATTATCTTGGCAATATTTTGGGTGAAAGCCCTCTGAATGTCCCCATCCATTAACCCTACCGATAAGAACTGAAGCCAAATTCGTTAACTTGTTTATGGCAATTTGGGGATGGGCAATCCTAAACTGTCCCCTTACCTCCTTTTTTTATACCTTCCGAAAAAAATTTATATCTCATAACATAATAATTTTCAGATAGTTAGCCATTGGTTAATAACATTTTTAGCACTCTTTTGATTAGATTGCTAATTTTTTTCTTGCTTTTTTGAAAAACCCGATTATAATAATTAGTGAACTTATAAAAAATATGGAGGTTCAAAATGAAAATAGTACCTTATCGCAGAACAAATGAATTAAGACCAATGAGCAATATGCTCAGCTTATTCGACGATTTCTTCAATCGTTTCTACGAAGAAGAAGGAGGAGATGATAATTTCCGCCCGATGGCTATGGATATAGTAGAACAGGATAAAGAATTTCAGGTGATAGCAAATCTGCCCGGATTCAAGAAAGACGATGTAAAGATCAGTATTCACGACAATCAACTGATTATCGAGGCAAATTGCGATACAACCAAAGAAGAAACCAAGGGAACCATTTATCGCTGTGAAAGATATAGCGGCAGCTATCGCAGAAATCTGGTTCTTCCTGAAAATGTAGAGAGTTCCAAAATCTCCGCCAAGATGGAAGACGGTGTCCTGAAACTCACTATTCCAAAGAAAGAACCCTCTCCCAAGAAAGAGATTAGCATTCAGTAATCTCTGACCAAAAACAAAATATGAGGATTGCGCTTAACCGGCGCAGTCCTTTTTTTGTAGTCAAAGCCATTTTTCGAATCAAGAAAAGTGTTGCAAAGATGTAAAAGTATAAAGTGCAGCTAAACATAAAGTGTAAGTAGTGGTTGATTTTCAACGGAATTTTAATGTGAAACGGTTTTGGCACTCTAAAGTGAACGCTAAACAGTAGAGCG
This sequence comes from Candidatus Cloacimonas sp., assembly GCA_039680785.1. Lineage (NCBI taxonomy): Bacteria > Pseudomonadati > Candidatus Cloacimonadota > Cloacimonadia (SeqCode) > Cloacimonadales (SeqCode) > Cloacimonadaceae (SeqCode) > Cloacimonas (SeqCode) > Cloacimonas sp. (SeqCode). The sequence goes on along the minus strand of JBDKSF010000122.1, from coordinate 28,861 downwards.
AGTGAAGTAATTGATGAGGATGCCAAAGGAATTTAAAAGTGCACCAGTTTTGGCACTCTAAAGTAAACGCTAAACAATAGAGCGAGTGAAGTGGTTGATGAAAACATCAATCTTCTTGTGTTTTTGCCAACAGGTTAAAATCCGTTGTTAATATCTTTCGTCCCGCTGGGACTTTTTCCCCTGTCCATCTTTGCACCGGGTTAATACCCGTTGTTAATATCTGTCGTTCCGCTGGGACTTTTTCCCCCTATCCTTCATTGCACCGGGTTAAAACCCGTCGCTTCAATCTGTCGTCCCGCTGGGACTTTTTCCCCTGTCCTTCATTGCACTGGATTAAAATCCGTTGTTAATATCTGTCGTTCCGCTGGGACTGTCTTTTTTCGTTATGTGTTTTTCCCCGAGGGGCTTACGCCACCATCGCTATCATTGTGTCGGCCTTTGAGTTAAAATCGGTTTTCTTGTGATCTTCCATCCAGTTTCATTCTTTTTTACTATCTTTGAATAAGGTCATTAATAATCTCATAGAATAGGCCGATTTTGACTTAAAGACGACAGCCAACAGCCAACTGCTTAAAACCGACAGATTATTTACACGACCATCGCTATGATTGTGTCGCTCTCAGGGGCTTTCTCAGGTAGCAAAATAAAAACTGATAACGATTGTATCATTCATTTTACGAGGGGATTACTCCACCCTCGCTATGATTGTAGCGGTCTTTGAGTTAAAATCGGTTTTCTTGTGATCTTCCATCCAGTTTCATTCTTTTTCCTATCTTTTAATAAGGTCATTAATAATCTCATAGAATAGGCCGATTTTGACTTAAAGCCGACAGCCAACAGCCAACTGCTTAAAACCGACAGATTATTTACACGACCATCGCTATGATTATGTCGCCCTCAGGGGCTTTTTCAGGTAGCGAAATAAAAACAGATAACGATTGTATCATTCATTTTACGAGGGGCTTACGCCACCATCGCTATGATTATGTCGCCCTCAGGGGCTTTTTCAGGTAGCAAAATAACAAGAGATAACGATCGTATCTATCTTTTTACGAGGGGCTTACGCCACCATCGCTATGATTATGTCGCCCTCAGGGGCTTTTTGAACAAGAGAATAAATAAATGGATGCTGAATGTAATTTTCCCTTACAAGAAGGACGCCACCATTGGGAAAAATGAGCCAGCAAAGGAATTAAAGCAAGGATATAATTTATTTCGGTTCTGGTGGTTTCTATCTATCAGGTTGCAACAAAAATGTATCCTTTGTTTCACCTTTCCACTTTTACACTTTTCCACTTTCTTGCGGAGCTTCAGCGAGCTCCGGCTACACACCGGGTTTCAGCTCAAGACCCCAAGACCCCTCGACCTCAAGACCTCTCGACCCCTTTCCACTTTTACACTTTTTTGCGGAGCTTCAGCGAGCTCCGGCTACACACCCCCCTCTCGACCCCAAGACCTCTCGACCCCTCGACCCCAAGACCCCGCGACCCCTTTACACTTTTTTTGCGGAGCTTCAGCGAGCTCCGGCTACACACCCCCCCTCCAGTTACATTTTCAGAAGCTTGTGGATGATTGTTCTTTGCTCGCTTTTAACAATCATTAGGTAAATACCGGAAGGAACAGCACCTTTTTTATTATCCAAGCCATCCCAGGTAAAATGTTGTTGGCCTGTTTCCAAAGGAATAGTGTCCATTTTCCTAATTAGCTGTCCTTTAATGTTATAGATGTATATTTTAGCTTCAGAGGCAGAACTAAGTTTTAATTCCAATGCCACAGACGAACTGAAGGGATTGGGATAGCTATGCAAATATTCAATTTTTTCAGGAGGCAGAGGAGGATTTTCTGGTTCAGGATCAGGTAAAATAAGAACTATCGGACCCAAAACATCGTTAATTCCATTATAGGCAATTGTTTCCAGCCAATAGTAAAGTGTATCGGCAAAGGGCAATTCAGAATCATAAAAGCTATATTGATAACCACTTGCACCGCCTACTGCAGAAATTATGGAAGCATTCAATTTTAGGGCAGAAGCAAATTCTGGTTTATCGTTTCTGTAGAGATTATAGCCCGCGAGATTAGTTTCAGAAGCCGTATTCCAAAAAATATTGGCACCACTAACAAAGACAGCATAGAAAGCAGTAAGTTCTACAGGCAGGGTAACTTCTTCTGCCGTAAAGAAATCCATAATGCATTCCAAGAGGTTTGCTCTCGTATTGGGATAAGTTCCATCCGTTAATTCACTTAAAGCATAGCTAAATACAAAGCTGCGTTCATTATAGCCACCGGCGCTGGCAACAGCCACACATCCGTAATCACTTTCCTCAAAAGCACTTCTGGCATAAGGATAAACAGCCGTAAAACGGTCTATATAATCCACCATAGTTTGTGTGGAGCCAGTAAAAATCATTCCAGAAGTTGGGGTATTAGCAACGCCACTAAGATTATTTATAGCATTGGTTTGTCCATCTTCAGCATTCACTATTCCCAAGAGGGGCCAAAGAACTTCATCCGCATCTTGCTCGCCTTGAACATCCGGAAGATAGTATCCAAAATCGAATCCGACCACATCCACGCCTTCAATATATACTTTTCCGCCAGAAATTAAATAACTGGACAACGCATTGAACATAAGTAGGTTATCAAAACGAACAATGTTACTGCCCACTGCTCCAAAACTTAAAAAGACCGCTTCAAAACTGTAAAACGAACTGGGGAAAGTAGTTCCGTAAACGCAGTCATAACCTAAATCCTGCAAAGTGTTTTTAATAAAGGTCCCGCTCATATCTCTTCCTCCGGCAACTCCTTCCCACACAAATATTCCTCCCGCATTGATTAAAATGCTAAAGGACAAATTAGCTCCGGCAACCACAGGATAATCGCCAGTTGTATTCAAAGTAAAAGTAACATATTGAGAAGTAGCACTTGGCAAAACATAAATGCTAAATACATTTTCCAGAAGAAGATAACCATCAGCAGGAATATTTTGACTGTGGCTTCCGGAGAGGATATTAACATTAGCATTGCCTGTGGAAAGCGTAAAATTACCATTGGAAGCATATTCTCCGTAGCTTCTTAACAGCAAATTGACCGAAAATGTCTCGTCTGGCTCAACCGCTAAATTTCCATTAGCATCGGTTGCTCCTCTATTTTCTATTAAAGCAAGCCGAATTTCAGCATCAGGAAGAGGGTTGCTTTCCTGCAGAGCACGGCGGGCATTAAGTTTTCCTTCCCCCAAAAGATTTTCTCTACCAGGATTTACAGCATCCACATCATCGCAGCTACCTTTAATTCTATCTCTCAGTTCCGTTTGACTTATTTCCGGAAGATAGGATTGGATTAATCCTGCCAAAGAACTTGCCACCGGACTGGCATAAGATGTTGCATTACTTACAGTTGTATATCCACTGGCAGTCACTGTTCCCACTGAACCTGTAGGAGCGCCCACATCAACAAAAGAACCATAACTGGAAACGGAAGATTTTACCCCATTATTTTGCAAAGCGGCAACAGCTATAACATTTTGATAGGCAGCAGGATAGACGGGGATAGCGTTATTATTGTTTCCAGCAGAGGCAACAATAGTTGAGCCCAAAGAATAGGCATAATTGATGGCTTCCTGATTTGAGAAAGAAAAAGAGGAGCCACCCCAACTGCAATTTATGATATCGGCTCCCATTTCTGCAGCATAAATAATGCCATCGTAACCTTTATATATAGAGCTGGAACCTGGGAAACTACAGGATATGGGCAGCATTTTTAAATTCCAGGCAAGGGAATTAACCCCAATTGTGTTATTTGTTCTGGCAGAAGCAATTCCACAAACCGTAGTTCCATGTCCGCTGTTTTCAAAGGGATTATTTGCCTCATCGCCAGAACTGGTAAGCATAAAATCCCAGCCAATCAGGTCATCAATTTTCCCATTTCCGTCCTCATCAATTCCATTTAGGTCTCCCGCATCCATAACCCAAGTGCTTCCGTTATAATAAATTGTGTATCCATTGTCGTTTACATCTTCGCCTAAATTTTGCCAAATATTTTCTGCCAGGTCTGGATGAGTCCATCGGCAGCCGGTATCTACAATGGCAAGCAGCACAGAATTTGAGCCATTTTCGCCTTTATGAATATCCCAAGCGGTCTCTGCTTCCAGAGAAGAAAAATAGAGTGACTCTGCATAATGTTCATCATTGGGAATGGCAAAAACGCTATCAGGATAAACAATTTCCGCATATTGCACATAATTGTCTGTAGCAAGCAAGTTTACAATTGTCTGAGGAGGGTAGGAACTTTGCACCGTAAAAATCAGTTCCAGCTCACAATTATTTCTCTTTTGAGAAGATAGATTAAATTTAGGGTGGATGGATGAGACCTGTAATTTCTGCAGTTTCTCATCAATTGTGGCAATACCAGTGCGATTATGGGTTTTTTGCAGAGCGGAACGCATTTCTGGCTTAATTTTAAAAACCGCGGTTCCTTCTCTGTCATTCAAATCATAAGCAAAAAGAGAAATTGTCAGTAGCAAACATAAAAGCAGAGCAAAGTGCTTCATTTTAACCTCCTAAAAAACTGATTCGCGGCTCCTTTTAAAGATGTTTTTGCCATCTTTCTGGAAGCGGGGAATGATATGTAAATGAAAATGGGGGATACTTTGTCCGGCAGCAGAACCACAATTCATCGCCAAATTGTAGCCCTGCGGATTATACTTTTCCGCCAACAGCTTTTGCACAGTTATTGTAATTGCCTGCAATGAAACAACTTCCGCTTCAGTTAAAGCAAAATAATCGGGAGTATGCCGTTTGGCAATTATCAAAGTATGACCCTTACTGACCGGATATTTATCCCAAATTGCAAAAAAATGCTCGTTTTCGGCAAGGTATATAGAACAATCAAGGTTACAAAATTCACACGCCATCTTTTTATTACCTCTTTGTTATATAATAATCCAGTTCTTGCTAATCTCCAAATGATATAATTACTTATCAAACATCAAGTTCTATACTTGTCTCTCCTCATCCTCCCGTCCTCCACCCCTCCTCTACTCCTCCTCAACGAGGAGCGGAAGAGAAGTGAATGACGCGAGGATGATATGATTCTTGCAGGTATGCTTTGCCCGCATCAAAACAGGTTTTCATAATGCAAAAGTTAGATTGGTATAGATTATCCTTATTTCAAACTTTTAGATGGGGCAGACATACCATTTTGGCATTGTCAACATTCCGTGCCTGAGTCCTCTGGTGGAAACGCGAAATTTATCTTTTCCGCTAATTTTTAACAGCGCGGAAAAAAGCAAAACAGCGGCTAACATTATGTCCGCTCTTTCTTTTTCCATTCCGGCAATATTTTCGCGTTGTTTTAGGTCTGTTTGTTTGTATAATTCAATTTGGCGTTGCAGTTCCGCTAAAGTAACTTCATAGCCATCAGCTTGCTGAGGGGTTTTAATTTTGCCTTTTGAGGCAACGCAGGCACAAACAAAAGCCCCTCCTCCGGTTCCGATTAAAGTATCTTTGGTAGTTATGGAAACAGGTAAAACGCCATTAATATAGGATATCAAATTATTATAGTCCTGCGTGGAAATCGGATCGCTTTTCACAAATTGTTTGGTCAGCTGAAGTGCGCCTAAAGGAAAACTTTGGCTGCTTTGAATATGTCCCCCACTGCCCGAAATGATTTCCGTGCTAAAACCCCCGCTGTCAAAAACGGTTATTGACTGCAAAGGATTGGGCAAACCGCTCAACACGCCTTTCCATTCTAATTTTGCCTCTTGTTTTGGAGAAAGAATTTTCACTTCCAAGCAGTTCTGTATATATATTCTTCTGACAAATTCTTTCTTATTGGATGCTATACGAAAGGTCTCGGTGCCCGCGGCAATTATTTCTTCCACTTTATAAGCTCTAATTATGTTTAATTGCAAACACTTTAGAACATAAATTGCCTTATTTTGTCCCAATTCAGAAATATCTCCTTTTGGGGTAAGATAGGAACCCAGACGAAGAGGAATTCTAAGGTCCGTTAAACAATTAAAACTCTTCTCCCCTTTGTCTGCAATGAGACACTTTAGGGAATTGGAACCAATGTCCAATGCTTCTACAATCATTGTAGTTGTTTCCCTTAAGTTTAATTTATGCTGGAGATTGGCATCTTTGGGCTACTTTTTGTCTCCTCCCGCTATAATTCTGGGTAAAGTGGAAACCGCTCAGTTAAAGAATGCACTTCTTTTTTCAGCGCTTGCAAGTATTCCTCGTTATCAATATTATCATACACTCTTTTAATTAAATCGGCTATTATTTCCATTTCTGCTTTTCCCATGCCGCGAGTTGTAACGGCTGGCGTTCCTAAACGAATTCCGGAAGCAACAAATGGACTTCTCGTATCAAAAGGAACCGTATTTTTGTTAGCCGTGATTCCTGCCAAATCAAGTGCCTCTTCCATTTTTTTGCCACTGGGACTGCCATTAATTTCAGGTCCCAAATCAATCAACATTAAATGAGTGTCCGTTCCGCCGGAAACCAGTTTGAAACCTTTGTTAATTAAGGCATTGGCTAAAGCATTAGCATTTTCCACTACTTTTTGCTGATAAAGTTTAAATTCTGGCTGAAGCGCTTCTTGGAAAGCAACTGCTTTTGCCGCAATAATATGCATCAAAGGACCGCCTTGCACACCCGGAAATACCTTGCTATCTACTTCTTTGGCAAATTCTTCTTTGCATAAAATAAGTCCGGCGCGCGGACCGCGTAATGTCTTATGAGTTGTGGTTGTAACAATATCTGCATAAGGGACAGGACTTTGATGTAAACCGGCAGCTACAAGTCCTGCAATATGAGCCATATCAACCATTAACTTGGCTCCTACTTTATCGGCGATTTCACGAAATCTGGCAAAATCCAGTTTACGCGGATAAGCGGAGGCACCTGCTAAAATCATTTTGGGCTTATGTTCAACTGCTAAAGCTTCCAATTCATCATAATTTAGCTGTTCCGTTTCTTTGTTAACTGCATAGGGAACAATGTTATAAAGCTGTCCACTAAAGGAAAGAGGATGACCATGCGTTAAATGACCTCCATGCGAAAGTTCCAAAGCCATAACTGTATCCCCCGGTTTTACTAAAGTAAAATAGGCAGCCATATTTGCTTGCGAACCGCTGTGGGGCTGAACATTCGCATGCTCGGCTCCAAAAATTTGTTTCGCTCTTTCAATTGCCAATCGTTCAGCATCGTTGATAAATTCACAACCCCCATAATATCTACCGTAAAGCTTATAATTGATGGTTCCGGTTTTTTTACTCCAACGGTAGGGATAACCTTCGGCATATTTATTAGTCATAATACTACCCTGGGCTTCCAAAACAGCCATGGATGTAAAATTCTCGCTGGCAATAAGTTCCAGATTTTCACGCTCTCTATTTAGCTCATTCATAATGGCGGCGTAAATTTCCGGATCGGTTTTTTGAATGTGGTTCATTACCTTTCTCCTTGATGTATTTTATTAATTCTATTTATATGTCTTCCACCCTCAAAGGATGTATTTAACCAGACCTTAGTGATTTCTATGGCATAAGGAACGGCGGTAAACCTGCCTGCCAAAACCAAAATATTGGCATCGTTATGAAGCCGTGAAAGCCGCGCTACATCTGTATTTACACATAATGCGGCTCTAATTCCGGAGACCTTATTGGCAGTAATGCTCATACCAATTCCGCTGCCACAAATAAGGATGCCCTTTTCACATTGTTTTGTGGAAACTGCTTTGGCGGCTGGATAGCCAGTATCTGGATAATCCATACTCTGAGTGCTGTGCGTGCCAAAATCCTCAAATTCAATTTCCGGAAAGGCATTTTTGATTGCCTCTTTCAGTTCAAAGCCAGCATGATCTGAAGCAATGGCTATTTTCATTTTTCCTCCGCCATCAAACAAGATAGGGCTATACAGTAATATTTGGATTTTTCGCTTTCGCTGCGGCTCATAACTATCACTGGTTTTGTCGTTCCGCAAATTAGGCCTGCCAATTCTCCTGCTCCAAAAAGCATCAGACCTTTATAAAAACTATTGGCGCTTTCCAGATTGGGAAATATTAAAATATCCGCGTCGCCTTCCAGAGGACTTTGAATTCCTTTGATAGCTAAAGATTCGGGATCGCAGGCAAGAAAAATGTCTAAGGGACCATCTACAAGGCAATTTTTTATCTGTCCGCGTTCCGCCATTTTGCTAAGCAGCGAATAATCAATTGTTTCAGGCATATTGGCAGTAACTTTTTCCGTGGCTGAAAGGAGGGCAACTTTGGGCTTTTCAATGCCAAACTTTCTTGCCATCGCCACGCTGTAATTGATCATAGCTATTTTTTGGTCTAAATCGGGTTCAATCAAAACTGCGGTGTCGCTTACAAACAATAATTTATGATATTTAGGAATTTCAATGGCGCAAGCATAACTCATCACCGCTTTGGGAGGAAGAAGCCCTTTTTCTTTATCCAAAACAGCTTTCAGAAATGTCTCAGTGCCAATCAGACCTTTCATTAAAACATCCGCTTCGTTGTTGCGGACCATTTTAACCGCTTCCTGAACAGCCCTGCCTGAATCAGTTATGTTCAATATTTCTAATCTGTTAGGTGCTATATCAGCCGGTATTAAATCTTTTATTTTAGCTTCATTCCCAATCAGGATGGACTTTACAAATCCATCTTGAGTGGCTCTAATTATGGCATTTATAGTATTATTATCTTCTGCAACGGCAACGGCAATGCGGGTTTTTTTGCCGCTGTTTTTAGCTTTTTCTGACAGTTCAGATAGTTTCGTAATCATTTATTTTACGCCAACATAGCCGCTAAAGCTATGGAATATAATTTACTGTGTTCACTATCTCCCCGGGAAGTTAACACACAGGGCACCCGCGCCCCCATAACTATTGCTCCCAGTTCACTTTTCAGCAGTTTGATGATGGTCTTATAAAAAGTATTGCCAGCTTCAATATTAGGAAAAAGAATGCAATCCGCATCTCCGCAGACAGGACTATCCACACCTTTAATAAGTGCACTTTCTCTATCTATGATCATATCAAAACCCAAAGGACCTTCTACAATGGCTCCTTTAATTTGACCGCGCTTAGCCATATTGGCAATAATAGCCGCGTCCGCAGAAGAAGTAATTTTGGGAAGAACTTGTTCGCTGGCTGAAAGAAGCCCTACTTTTGGCTTTTCAATTCCTAATAAATGCGCCGTTTTAATCAAATAATTGGTGATGGCAATCTTCTGATTTAAATCCGGCAATGGTATAATGGCTACATCACCAACTATCAACAATTTATGATAATTTTTCGGTTCCGTAACCGTTACATGCGAAAGAATGGCCCCCGGATCCATCAATCCGCATTCCTTATTCAAAATGGCTTTCATATAACGATCGGTGGAAAGCAGGCCTTTCATTAAAAAATCACCTTCACCCTGGTTAATCATATCTACAGCTAAAGAAGCGGATTTAACATCTGTGGAACAGGGAACAATGTTAAAGTATGAACAATCAAGATTTTGCTGTTTGCAAACAGAAAGTATCTGTTTTTCATCACCAACTAAAGTTGCTTCAATAAGCCCCATATCTACAGCCATATATGCTGCTAAAATTGTATGTGAATCAACTCCCCAAGCAGCTATCATCCTTTTTTTAGGTTTCGTAGCTAAAACATCGAACATTTGGTCAAGCTTGCTAATCGGCATATTTTTTTGTCCTTTATACTTTTCTTTAGATAAAATTCTTTTTTGCTATGTGGGAAAACTAATTCCTATCCTCTATGTAGCTTAATTGTGCTGTATGTTATCAAATCTTAATTTTGTCAAGTTTTTGTTTTCCAAGGATTGATATGGACACAGATTTAAAGGATGATTTAGATGGAAAAAATCAACAGGATTTGCTATTGTTACTTTTTCCTGCATAAGGAAAAAAACCTCAAAAAATACTAATAACCTCATAAATCCTATACTCCTATAACTCTATAAACTTATAACTCCTATAGTCCCTTAGTCCTTAAAATCCTCTAATCCTTAAATCCTTGTTTCTAAAATCTTTTCTTCATTGTCAGAAGACGAACTCTGCCTCATCATATCTTCTTTTCGGTGCTCTCATTTATCCTCTGTGTCCTCGGTGTAAAAAACCCAAATAATCTGTAAGCGATAATTTTACTTGACGGCATAGCCATATTTAATTAGATTATCTTTTACGAGTAAATTTAGGTATCAGATAAAAATAGCTTAATTCTACAGGGAGGAATTATGAAAAAGACCTTATTTGTAATGCTTTTAGCCCTTGCATTTTTAGGAAGTTTGTCTGCTCAGGTAAATATCCAATCCGGGCAAACGCTTACTCAAAATTTTGATGTTTTAGGAACTTCCGCCACTGCAACAATGCCTGCCAGTTGGAAAGCAGATAAAAATACCACAGTCCGATTGGTTGGAACATATTCTGCAGCTGTAACTGCCACAGAAAGAAATGGTGGTAATAGTATGACTGATTCTGCCGGAAACGGTATTTACAATTTCGGAGCTGGTGATCCCACAACAGCAACTGATCGTGCTGTAGGTTTTTTATCTTCCAGTTCTGCCACAAAAAGTGGTAATGTATATGTTCAGCTTAGTAATAACGGTTCCACGACAATCAACTCTTTCGCTATCAGTTATAATGTGGAAAAATACCGGATGGGCACTAATTCAGCTGGTTTTTCCATCCAAATGTATTATTCCGCTGATGGAACTACTTGGACAAGTGCAGGAAGTTCATTTTTAACTTCTTTCCCAGCTGATGCTACAACTAATGGTTATGCTTCTGCTCCGGGAGCAACAGTTCCTGTAAATGCCACTTTAGCTTACTCTCTTACCGCAGGAAGTTCTTTATATCTTGCTTGGAATTATTCCGTAACTACTGGAACTTATACTTCCTATGCACAGGCATTGGGTATTGACGATGTAAGCATAACTGCCGAAGGAACTGCCTCACCCACCATAGTAGTTAGTGGAACTTTAACTCCTTTTTCCACTTATACCGGCACTCCTTCAACGGCTCAGAGCTACACTTTGAGCGGGCAAAATTTAACCGGAAGCATCACTGTTACCGCTCCCACCGGTTTTGCTCTATCTACTGATAACACTACTTTTTCGAGCGCTCTAACCGTAGCCAATAATTTTAACGGGCTTGTTTATGTGCGTTTAACCGGAACCGCGGCAGGAACTTTTTCCGGCAATATAGTTCATTCCAGCACAGGAGCAACTGCTATAAATCTTGCCGTGGAAGGAACAGTTTCAGCTCCTTCCCCACTGATAGACATTACTGCCAATTTAAATGATTTCAGTACAATTTTGGGAACTCCTTCAGCCGCACAAAGTTATACATTAACGGGACGCTTCTTAACTTCCGCCATTAGTATAACTGCTCCCGCTGGTTTTAATCTTTCCACCAATGACACAACTTTTACTTCCACTCTTTCTTTGGCAAGTAATTTCAGCGGAACTATTTATGTCCGTTTAACGGGTGTTTCGGCAGGAACTTTTACTGGCAACATTGTCCATAGTAGCACAGGAGCCCCAACTCAAAACTTAGCTGTAAACGGAACAGTTACAGACCCAAATGTTCCTACTACTCTTTTCGCTGAGGAATTTAATTACACTGCGGGAACAACATTAACTTCCAACGGTTGGAATGCACATAGTAGTGCAGGTTCCCATCCTGCCATCGTAGCCAATGAAGGTTTGGTTTATCCCGGTTATTATGCTTATCAGGGTTTAGCGGCACAGACAGTTCTTTCCGGTTCCGCGGAAGATGTTAACAAGACCTTTACCAATATGACAACGGGAACTTTTTACGCTGCTTTTCTGTTCAATGCTTCTGAAGCCAAAACCACCGCTGATTATTTCTTCCATTTTGCAACTAATCCCTGTGTATCTGACTTTAAAGGCAGGGTATTTGTCCAAAAGGACGCTTCCGATAACTTAAGATTTGGTGTTACCAAAGCAGGTGCATTTTCAGAAGCTGCGGCAACTCCTTACAGCTATGCTCTAAACACTACTTATCTGATTGTGATGAAATATGTTATCGTTTCGGGAGCAGCAAACGATGAGGTCTTTATGTGGGTAAATCCTGTTATCGGAGCTACTGAACCAGCCGCGCAACTTACTGCAGCTGATTTTTCCGGAACCGACATTGCAGGAATTGGCTCAATCGCCATTCGCCAAGGAACTAACACTCCCATAGCCAAAATTGACGGAATCAGAGTAACTAATAATTGGGCTAAACTTTGGGAAGGAACTCCAATGCCAACTCCCATAATTCATACCAGCACACCCGAACTTGATCCTTTGGAAAGCATTGTAAATTTGCCTTCCGACGAAACAAGGGACTATGTTTTAAGCGGAACCAATATTTTAGGCAGCATCACAGTTTCAGCTCCCAATGGCTTTCAGGTTTCTACTTCACAAACGGAAGGATGGGCTTCCAGTATATCTGTCCCGGCTAATTTCAATGCTAATATTTATGTGCGGATGTTGGCTTCTGCCATCGGTGAATACGAAGGCAACATTGTTCATACCAGTCCAGGAGCCACACCAGTTAATGTTTTGGTTACGGGAGAAGCGCTTCCCGCACCGGTTTCTTGGAATGTTTCAGGCAATTTGACTCCTTTTAGTTCCGAAGCAGGAACTCCTTCTGCAGTTCAGTCCTACACTTTAAGTGCACCCGGAGCCGTTGAACCCATTCAAATAACCACTGCTTATCCTTTTGAATTAAGTTCTACTGGCACAGGTAATTGGGCTACATCATTGTCCTTAAGTTATAATTTTAACGGCAATGTTTATGTGCGGATGAATGCATCAGGAGCAGGAACTTTTAACGGTGTAATTTCCCACAATACTACTTATGCTACTGAACATCAACTATTTGTGAGTGGAACTGCCACACCTCAGCCCGGAATGGCAAATGACTTGTTTTTCTCAGAATATTTAGAAGGCAGCAGTAATAATAAAGCATTTGAAATTTTCAATGGCACAGGTGGACCGATTGACTTGAGTAATTATTGGGTCTGCCTTTTTGCCAACGGTTCTTCAACACCTTCAAATCCTCTGAATTTAGCTGGCACTCTCAATTATATGGATGTTTATGTTATTGCCAATGCTGGTTCCAATGCAACCATACTGGGTCAAGCGGATATAACTTCCACCGTTACTTATTATAATGGAGACGATGCTCTTTTGCTTTACAAAAAAGTGGGGGCTGATTCCACCAGGATAGATGTTATCGGCACGATTGGAACAGACCCGGGAACTGCATGGAATGTGGCAGGAACTACAAATGCTACATTAGATCATACTATCATTCGTAAACCGACTATTACACAAGGCACTTTGGATTGGGCAGCCAGTGCCGGAACTACAGCAGAAGATAGTCAGTGGGTTGTTTATGCTATAGATTACATAGCCAATCTTGGCACTCATACCTTTGGCAATATGGTAGTTACGCCTGTTTTCAATCCACCTGCCGGTACTTATGCCAGTTCTATCAATGTTACAATCAGCACAACTACTCCGGAAGCTGTTATTCACTATACTACAGATGGTTCCGAGCCCACGGAGTCCTCTAATGTTTACAGCGCCCCAATTCCCGTCAGTTCAGATACAACCATAAAAGCCAAGGGTTATGCCACCGGTTTTTCACCTTCGGCAATCGCCACTGCTTTTTATGATTTTCCGGAAAATGTAGCCACCATAGCCCAACTCCGAGCCGGAACCGTAGGCAGTGCCTATCGTCTTACTGGACAAGCAGTTCTTACTTTCCAGCAAGCAAATCGCAATCAAAAATATGTTCAGGATGCTACAGCAGCCATCGTTATTGACGACCCAAGCGGCATAATCACAACCACTTATGCTCTCTACGACGGCATTACTGGCATTACGGGAACTTTATCTGTATATTCAGGTCTTTTGCAATTTGTTCCTCTTGCCGATCCGGGTGCCGCCACTTCTCATAATAATACCATTGTTCCAGTAACGAGAACCTTGGCAACCATCACTTCAGCCGATCAGGCAAGAATGCTAAAAATTTATGGCGTTACTTTGACCCCCAATACTACAGGTGTTTTTGCTGCCACGGCAGAAAACATCACTGCCACGGATGCCTCCGGAACTTTAATAATGAGAACTTTCCCCGGCGCCGATTATGCTGGAACAACCATTCCTACTACTCCGGTAGATATTGTCTGTTTGGGAGGCCAATATAATGATACAATGCAATTTAGCCCCCGTTTTCTGGCAGATATAACCCCCGCAGCGGGAATTTTGGAAGCGCCAATAATTAATATCAGTCAGGTGGGAGGAACGATAAATTTAAGCTGGAACGCTGTTTCCGGTGCCACAAATTATCGGGTGGAATCCGCAGATGATCCTTATGGAACTTGGACAACTGTAACTACCACTCCCAATCTTTTCTATAGCGGAATATCGGTTAATAAGAAATTCTACCGCGTTTTCGCCACTAATTAAACAGCACGATATCCCAAAATAATACAAAGAGGTGGAGATTATGTCTCCACCTTCTTTTTTGCCCATAACTACAGCAGTGCCAAAAGGAACAATCAAGTTCTTTTTCTGCTGCAAAACTTTTCACACTCGATACCCGAATACCTATCTAAATTTTCCTCAACCAAATTTGTAAACTCCCAAGTGTAATTTCTCCTGCCATAACTACATTCTGCCTACGCCTTTATCTTATGCCACCGTAACACTTACCAAACACTTCCCTAACGCTGCTCTTATGGTCGTTCGGGAAGCGTTCGGGAATTGCTAAATCAGCATAAGGGTTAATGACAAGGATGGCTTTGGGTAGAATAGGCAGTGTTATAATGCCCTCTCTTCCTGTGAAATTTGTTTCTTTCTCTTTCGCTTTCTTCCTTTCTCGCCCTTTTCTTTTTTTTTGGTTTACTAATATTTTCTCCTGATAATGCAGTTGCAGAAAAAAGGGTAGGCAAAATCCCGTTGGGAATAAGGCGTGAAAAACATTGAACAACAATATCTGAAGGCAAGTTGTATAGGTAACTACTACAACCCATAAAGCTCATTTACCTACTTAATAAATAAGAGGCATTTTTGGCAAATTTGCAGATTTCTCTTGACTAATAAACGGAATTTTTGAGATTATAAAATAGAAGATTTTTTACATACTGGAGGTATAAAATGTTTTTAAGCGGTGAACAACTTAAAGAGGTATTCCTCAAAGCCAAAAAAATGCGTTTTGGCATTATCGCATCCAATGTTGTTTTTGACACTCAAATCCGAGCTATAATTCAGGGATATGCTGCCGTCAATTCGGATGGTTTGATACAAATGAGTACCGGTGCCTGTAAATATGCGGCAGGTTCTTCGCAAGACATACAAGTTGGTGCCAGATTAATTTCTACAATCGTAAAGACCTTTGCCTCTCAATTTCCCAAATGTGGGATAGGTTTACATATTGATCATGCCACACCTAAAAACTTTGAATTCATTAAATTCTGCATTGAAAATGACCTTGTTTCTTCCGTGATGGTGGATGCCTCGGCAGAAAAACTGGAGGAAAATATCCGCATAACTAAAGAAGTGGTGGAATTGGCACATAAACATAACACTTTGGTGGAAGGAGAAATCGGTCACATTAAAGGAACAGAAGACGAAATTGTTTCTGCGGACGAACTTTATACCAAACCGGAAGAAGCATTGGAATTTGTCATTAAAACCAATGTTGACCTTTTTGCTGCTTCCGTAGGAACCAATCATGGCGTTACAAAAGGTGAAAATGTTGTCTTGCATCTGGATTTGATTAAAGAAATTGATGACCTGCTGATTAAAAACAGTGTGGAAAGAGGACTGGTTTTACATGGTGCTTCAGGCCTAACTGACTGGCAACAACAAACCGCTATTGCCAATGGGGTAGTAAAAATCAATAAGGATACTCACTACCAAATGGATATGGCATCCGCCATTCAAGCATATTGGGAAAAAGAAAAATATGCCATTGTCTGCCCTCCCGATGTTGATCCGGCTGCTTATCTTCCTGATAAAAGCAAATTTGATCCCCGTAAATGGTTGGTTAAAGGTGAAGAAAAAATGCAGAATACCGTTATGGGTTTTTGCAAGATGTCCGGTAGCGCCGAAAATAGTATTTTACTATAAAACGCAGTGCAGAAAATTTGCAATAATGGGTGCCCTGAAGCTAACCTTTATTTATTTTCAAAGTGCTTGCTTGGAAATGTTAAAAACACAACCGAAAGCGAGGAAACCGATTATTGTGAATTTAAACGATATAAACGAAAACACTTAGTATGTGTTTTGATTGGTGTTTGAGAAAATGAACTTTATTTATGAATACTCATATTTTGGCGGTTTGGAAATTTTGATGGTGAAATACCCTGAAATTCTTGGGGAAGTAAAAGAAGTAATTAAAGCTATTTCCCCACCCCAAACCAAGATTAGTAAAGAAAAAACAAGAAAAAGTAAATCACTATTTTCTCCAAAAGACATATATGCCCAGTTCAAAGATAAATTTCAGAGTTTGGGTTATAAAGAACTAAGAGACACTTTTAATATAGAGTTACCGAATTATAATACAAAAATAATTCGCTCTTACAAGCAAATTGATTTCTGCCTTGGTAAGGTGCTAATCGAAGTTCAGTTTGGTAAGTATCCTTTTATGTTTTATGACCTTGCTAAGTTCCAATATTTCTTCAATGAACATAAAGCAGATGTAGGCATAGAAATTGTGCCCTGCCATCAATTGCATAAATTAATGTCCACAGGGGTATCTTATGGAGAACAGCTTATAAACGATGTTGAAAGATTGAATAGACACTTTACGGCTGTTCCCGTAGCTATCTATCTAATCGATATATAAAAAATTAAGAGGAGATATATTATGACAAGTGTAGCAATTAACGGTTTTGGACGCATTGGTCGTTTGGTTTTACGCGTAATATTGGATAAACATCCCGAATTGAATGTAGTAGCCATCAACGATATTACAGATGCTAAAACGCTGGCATATCTTTTTAAATATGACAGCATTCACAAAATATATCCTGGCAATATTTCCAGCGAAGAAAACAATTTAGTGGTAAATGGTAAAAAGATCAGAATTTTTGCCGAGAAGGATCCGGAAGTTCTTCCGTGGAGAGATTTAGGCGTTGATTTCGTAGTTGAATCCACCGGACTTTTTACTTCCAAAGAAAAGGCCTCCAAACATTTGAAAGCAGGAGCCAAAAAAGTGATTTTAACCGCTCCGGCAAAAGATGAAATTGATGCCACAATCGTAATGGGAGTAAATCAGACCTTTTTAAAACCAGAACATTTAATCGTCTCCAATGCTTCCTGCACAACTAACTGTCTGGCTCCCATAGCTAAGGTTTTACAAGATAAATTTGGTATTGTAAACGGCTTGATGACAACTGTGCATAGCTATACTAACGATCAAAGAATTCTGGATTTGCCACATAGCGATTTAAGAAGAGCCAGGGCTGCCGCGATGAGTATGATTCCAACTTCTACTGGAGCCGCCAAAGCCATTGGTTTAGTTATTCCGGAACTGAAAGGAAAATTGGATGGCGTGGCTATTCGCGTTCCCACTCCGGATGGATCTTTAGTTGATCTTTGTGTTAATTTGGCAACGGAAGTGACTAAAGAAGATGTAAATTTGGCAATGAAAGAAGCGGCTGAAACATATCTGAAGGGCTATCTGCAATACTCAGAAGAACCCATCGTCTCCATTGATGTGGTAGGAAGTAGCTATTCATCTATTTTTGACTCGCTGATCACTTATACCAAAGGAAAAATGGTGAAGGTCTTCAGCTGGTATGATAATGAATATGGATATTCCAACCGTGTTGAAGATCTACTGGAGTATATGAGTAAACTGTAAATACTTGTATTCTGCCGAATAAGCAGATGCAACAAAGTTTTAAAAGATTTCTTAAAGAAAAAAGGAAGTTAAGAGAAGAGAGAAAGTCAAAAAAGTCATTTGTCTCAGATAAGTGAATAAGTTAGGAAACACACTGCCAAAATGACTTATAACTTACTTGAATTGGCATAGCAGCGTGGATTTATAATGACGATGCGGAGCTGAGAAAAGTTCCGATTGCCAAACTTTTGGCTTGACAAATACTATTCTTCAAAATCTTTTCCTAAAAATGTGTCGGGGCTATAGCTCAGTTGGTAGAGCGAATGGTTCGCAATCATTAGGCCAGGGGTTCGAATCCCCTTAGCTCCACCACAATTTTTTTTGATCTAAAAATTTCTCTATTTTACCAGTTCGCAAAGATGAATAATTAGATTTATGCTCTCACAGATTACACTGATTACACAGATAAAAATGAGAGAATGGACTAATAATGTATAACTGGTATATTGTAAGTTTTGCCATATATAGATAAGATACTATCGTTATAGTTCATTAAATGTTGCCTTCAGCTTTGGATAAAAGTGAACAAGGTAATAAAATTCGGTTATGCTATAGTCAGCTTGGCAAGTGAAGAATGATCCGTCTTGAGACAAAGACGAATTCCGCGGGCGACCCTTTTAGGCAAAAAAAAGATTTGACAGTTTAAGCTTTATAAAAATTGATGTTCTAAATTAAAAATTACACTTTGAGTGTAAAGCACAAGTCCCATATTTTGCAGGGGCTTATAGTTCTTTAGGAGGAACAATGTTATCCCTAAAACGGAATAGCGGAAGGGAAATTTTTTCATTCCGCCCTATAAACTTAACAAACAGCAGTTTGCTTTTCTGTTTAGAAAACGGAACAATTCAAATGTTCCCTTATTTTGAACAGGAGCATTATGCCTTAATTTTTGGAGGTTCCGGTGAATAAACGCGATAATCGTATCCGTATCAAATTAAAGGCATACGACCATCGTCTTTTGGATAAATCAGTAGCTGAAATAGTAAAATCCACTCGCAATCCAGGAGCGAAAATTGTCGGTCCCATTCCTTTGCCTACAGATCGTTCCATTTATACTGTATTGCGTAGCCCGCATGCTGATAAAAAGAGTCAGGATCAATTTCAGATGCTGGTTCACAAGCGTTTAATTGATATCGTTAATCCTACCCAGCAAACCACAAATGCTCTTAAGCAATTAAGTTTGCCTGCAGGTGTTCATGTAGAAATCAAAGCGAACACAAGGAGCTGATGATGATAGGTTTAATTGGGAAAAAAATAGGAATGACCCAGGTCTTTGACAGTGAAGGAAAAGTAGTTCCTGTTACAGTCATCAAAGCGGGTCCGTGTAAAGTTATCTGTAAAAGAACCAAGACCGAAAATGGTTATGAAGCATTACAGCTCGGTTATGAAGAAATTCAGGAGCGTAAAGTAAGCAAACCGATGCAAGGTCATTTTAAAAAATTCAACAGTCCATTTTATCGTTATGTGAGAGAATTCCGCCCTTCTTACAAACAGAATATTGATCAAATCCAGATTGGAGATGAATTGAAAGCTGACATATTTAACAATAATGAGGAAGTTGCCATTTCTGCCAAATCTAAAGGACGCGGTTTTACCGGTGTTATGAAAAGACACAATTTTGGCGGATTTATCTCTTCACATGGGTCTCACGAGTCGTTTCGCGGTCCCGGTTCAATTGGTCAATGTGCTCAACCTTCAAGAGTGTTTAAAGGTATGAAAATGGCGGGACAATATGGAAATACAAAAGTAACCGTTCATCATATCACTATCGTAAAAGTAGATACTGAAAACAATCTGATAATGGTAAAAGGCGCCGTTCCCGGCCATAGAAATACTTTAGTAACCATTCTTAAGGAACAATAGGCGGTAACAGATGACAACAGCTAAAAGATATAATATGCAAGGTGATTTTTTGGGTGAAGTTGATTTACCGGATACCATCTTTGCGGTAGAGGTAAAATCACCCAAGATTTTATTGCATGAAGTAGTTACAATGTATCTTGCCAATCAGCGTCAAGGCACGGTGCAAAAGAAAAATAGAAGTATGACTGCCGGCAGCACGAAGAAACTGTTTAAACAAAAAGGAACCGGAAATGCCAGAGTGGGTGCACGCAGATCTCCTGTCAGAGTGCATGGCGGAAGAGCTTTTCCCATTTATCCGAAAAACTGGTATCACAAAATTCCACACACCAAGAAACGCCAAGCATTAAAAGTGGCATTAACAGACCGCGCTCGCGAAGGCAGAATAATGATCGTGGAAAATCTCAATTTTACTAAGCCAAGCACAAAACTGGCATTGGAATTTTTAAATAAAGTCATCCCCGAAAAAGGGTATAAACTGATTGTAACAGAGGGACATCATATCCCCACTGTAAAAAGTTTTAGTAATTTGCCTAAAGTTATGACTGATCGCGCGGACAGCATAAATGCCTATGAAGTCCTGAAAAGCAGCTATATAGTTATGACAGACGATGCCCTGAAAAAAGTGGAGGAGGTATTCAGCCAATGATACACCCACGCAATATAATAATCAGCCCCATAATCACTGAAAAAAGCAGTAATCAGGTTCAGAAACAAAATACTTATAGCTTTAAAGTGAGTGGTAATGCTAATAAAATTGAAATTAAGAAAGCCATAGAACGCATTTTTGCCGTTAAAGTTCTGGCAGTGAATACGATCTGCTATCAAGGCAAACCCAAGAGCTTAGGTAAATATAACGGTAAGCGTCCTGATTGGAAAAAGGCAATTGTAACTCTGCGCAAGGGCGATACAATTGCCGATTTTGAGGTATAAAGAGGTTATAATGGGAATAAAGAAATACAGACCTACTACTTCGACTCTCCGTTTTCGTACCGGTTATACCTTTGATGAATTAACTACGGATAAGCCAGAAAAATCCTTACTAAAAACTAAACAAAAAACCGGTGGCAGAAACAACTATGGCAGAATCACCTGTCGTCATAGAGGCGGAGGTAATCGTCGTCACTATCGGATAATTGATTTTAAAAGAGATAAAATCGGAATTCCTGCCAAAGTCGCTACCATAGAATATGATCCTAATCGGACAGCCCGCATCGCATTATTGCATTATGTGGACGGAGAAAAGAGATATATCATTGCTCCTGATGGTTTGGAAGTAGGAGCTAAAATTATGAGCGGACCCGATGCCGAAATAGCAGTCGGTAATGCTATCCCGCTGGAAAAAATTCCGTTGGGAAGCGTAGTTCATAATGTGGAATTAAAAAGAGGAAAAGGTGGACAAATTGCTCGCAGCGCCGGAACCTATGCTCAGGTAGTAGCCAAAGATGGTGATTATGTCCATATTAAAATGCCTTCCAATGATGTTCATTTAATTCGCAAAGAATGCCTTGCCACGATAGGAAGCGTTAGCAATCAAGATCATTCCTTGATCCAAATAGGTAAAGCCGGACGCAAACGCTGGATGGGAATTCGTCCTACCGTTCGCGGCGTAGCAATGAATCCTGTAGATCATCCTATGGGAGGAGGCGAAGGTAAAACATCCGGTGGTGGACATCCTGTTTCTCCTTGGGGTAAACCTTCCAAGGGTGGTAAAACGAGAAAAACCCGCAAATATAGTGATAAATATATTGTGAAAGCGGTTAAAAAGAGATAGTGAGAGGATTATAGAAAATGGCACGTTCAATTAAAAAAGGACCCTTCGTTGATACTCATCTGCTGAAGAAAGTGGAAGTGCTGGATGCTGATGGCAAGAAAAGTGTAATAAAAACCTGGTCTCGTCGTTCAACCATAACTCCTCTGTTCATAGGCCACACATTCAGTGTTCATAACGGTCATAAATTCGTACCTGTTTATGTAACCGAAAATATGGTAGGACACAAGCTGGGAGAATTTTCTCCAACGCGCACCTATCGTGGTCATAAAGAAAAGAAGAAAAAAGTGACGAAATAGGAGAATATGATGCTCGCAACAGCAAAACTTCGCCATACACGCGGTTCAGCCCGTAAAGCACGATTGGTTTTAGATACCATTCGTTATAAACGAGTAACTGAAGCGCAAAATATCTTGCGTTTTTCTCATCGCAGAGCAGCTGCTACAATAAATAAATTATTGGCTTCAGCTATTGCCAATGCCCAAAACCAGGATCCCAAAATAGATTTAACTAAGATGTTTGTAACTGTGGCAACCGCGGATGAAGGTCCACAAATGAAACGCTTTATGCCCCGTGCACAGGGTAGAGCTTATATGATCAGGAAACAGACCTGCCATATTGCTCTGGAAATTCAAAGCTTGGAAGAATAGGAGGAAGACCTTGGGACAAAAAATACATCCCGTTCTTTACCGTATCGGTATAAATAAAGAAACCGATTCCGTCTGGTATGCTGAAGGCAGTTCGTATGTAGATTTTCTCCAGGAAGATATTAAAATCAGAGATTACATTCAGAAACGCTTAAGCGATAAGATGGTATCAAAAGTAAAGATATACCGTAAAACAAATTCCATAACCGTAGATATTCATACTGCCCGTCCCGGTTTAGTTATCGGTAAGAAGGGAGAAGATATCGAAAAACTTCGCACAGAATTAAATGTGTTCATCAATAAGAACCGTAAGAACCCACTCCTTGTTTCCATTAATGTAGAACCAGTAGATAAAATCTGGCTGGAAGCGCGTTTGGTGGGACAAGAAATTGCCCGTCAATTGGAAGAACGAATATCTTTTAGGCGCGCAATGAAAATGGCTATCCGCTATGTAATGAAAGAAGGCGCACAAGGTGTTAAAGTTCAGGTTTCAGGTCGCTTGGGAGGAGCTGAAATAGCTCGTTCCGAAAGTTACAAACAAGGTAGAACACCCCTCCATACTTTAAGAGCTGATATTGATTATGCTAATATAGTGGCAAATACAACCTATGGCGTTATCGGTATTAAGGTCTGGATATATAAAGGTGATATTTTAGGTTAAAGGAGATATGTAATGTTAGCCCCCAAAAAAGTTAAACATCGTAAGATGATGAAGGGAAGAAGGAAAGGTCTATCCTGGACAGGATGCAATGTCTCCTTTGGCGATTACGGATTAATAGCCCTTGAAGATTCATTCATTTCCAGCCGTCAGATTGAGGCCTGCCGTATTGCCATTACCCGTCATATGAAAAGAGAAGGAAAGGTCTGGATCAGAATTTTCCCCGATAAACCAATAACGAAAAAGCCAGCCGAAACCCGTATGGGAAAAGGTAAAGGCGCTCCTGAATATTGGGTAGCGGTAGTTCGCCCCGGCAGAGTTCTTTTTGAAATTGAAGGTGTAGACATTGATGTTGCCAAAGAAGCGCTGCGTCTGGCAGCTCATAAACTGCCGATTAAAACTCGCTTAATTGCCCGCGAAGGAGTAGAATTATGAAACCAGATGAAATTCGCGACTTAAGTATGGAAGAATTGCAGGCAAAACTGGAAGAACTGAGGATAGAACTGTTCAATCTTCGGTTCCAAAAATCTAAAAACCTGCTCGACAGACCTGATCGCATTAAAAATATCCGGCATGATATTGCCAGGATATATACAATTATGAAAGAAAAAGAGAATAAGGACTGAGGTGAAAAGTGGCTACAACCCATAAAATGATTAAACAGGGAATTGTCGTAAGTGATAAGAACGATAAAACCATAGTTGTGCGTGTTCAACGACAATTTATCCATCCACTATATAAAAAGACAGTTCGGCGTCATAAGAAATTTATGGCTCATGATGAAAACAATACTGCCCACGAAGGTGATGTAGTTCAAATTATTGAATCTCGCCCGATGAGTGCCAGTAAGCGCTGGACTTTACATAAAATTGTGGAAAGAAGCAAATAAAGGAGTTATACTGAAATGATACAAGTTCAGACAATGTTAAATATAGCCGATAACTCCGGTGCGAAAAAAGCAATGTGTATAAAAGTTCTGGGTGGAACACAGCGTAAATATGCAACTATCGGTGATGTTATCGTAGTTGCCATAAAAAGTGCCACCCCCGGCGGAAAAGTTAAAAAAGGCACCGTTGAAAAAGCCGTTATCGTCCGAACTCGTAAAGAAATTCGCCGTCCCGATGGTTCTTATATTCGTTTTGCCGATAATGCGGCAGTTATCATTGACGAAAAACATGAACCCAAAGGAACCCGTATTTTTGGACCGGTGGCGCGTGAATTGCGAGAAGCCCACTATATGAAAATAGTTTCCCTGGCACCGGAAGTTCTGTAGGAGGAATTGTGGTAAAAAATAAGATGCACTTTAAAAAAGGCGATCTTGTAAAAGTGATTGCTGGTGACGACAGAGGAAAAAAAGGTCATATTCTGAAGGTCTTTCCCAAAACCGGACAGGTTATTGTAGAAAAAATTCATATGATTAAAAAACATGCCAAGCCAACTCAGCAGAATCCTCAAGGTGGCATTATTACAATGGAAGCGCCTATTAATGCTTCCAATGTTATGCTCTTCAATGAAAAACTGAATGCCGTTTCTAAGCCGGTATATCAAATTCACGAAGGACGCCGCATTCGGGTTTGTAAAAAGAGTGGTGACGAACTGTAGAGGAGATGGAACAAATGAACCGTTTGAAAGAACAATATAAAAATCAGGTGATGGGAGCTTTAACTAAGCAATTTGGCTATAAAAACTGCCACCAAGTTCCCAAACTGGAAAAGATCGTTGTAAGTATGGGAGTAGGGCAGGCAACTCAGAATAAAGCTCTTTTAGATAATGCCGTAAAAGATATGGAAATTATCTGCGGACGCAAACCTGTTGTTACCAAAGCTCGCAAATCCATATCCAACTTCAAGCTCCGTCAAGGTATGCCAATTGGGTGCAAAGTAACTTTGAGAAATGAGGTAATGTATGAATTTTACGACCGGTTAATTTCTTTGGCGATACCCAGAATTCGTGATTTTAGAGGTATTCCGGCAGATGCCTTTGACGGTAGGGGAAATTTCTCCTTTGGTTTGAAGGAACAAACCGTATTTCCAGAAATTGACTATGATAAAATTGATACTATTCGTGGACTCAATATCACGATTGTAACAACGGCAAGAACAGATGAGGAATGTCGTGCCCTGCTTCAAGAACTGGGTATGCCTTTCCAAAAAAATGAATAAGGAGATATAAGTGGCGAAAAAATCACTCATCATTAAACAACAACGAACTCCCAAATTTAAAGTAAGAAAATATAACCGTTGCAAGATTTGCGGACGCCCGCGCGCCTATATGCGCGATTTCGGTATGTGCCGTTTATGTTTTCGCAAATATGCATCACTTGGTCAAATACCTGGAATAACCAGAAGTAGCTGGTAAAGAAGAGAGGAAAAGAATGAGCGTTAGTGATCCGATAGCTGATGCATTGACGAAAATTCGCAATGCATATCGTGCCGGACATTCGCAAGTGACCGTTAACCATAATAACCTTGTAGAATCACTGGTTAACATCCTTGCTGAAGAGAATTTTGTAAATAGTATTCATATTCTTGATAAAGATCCGGAACATAAAATAAACTACAAACGCATTGAGGTAATTCTGCGCTATACTAATGACGGAAAACCTGTATTACAGGGAATCCAAAGAATATCCAAACCCGGAAGAAGGGTTTATGTGAAAGCCGATAAATTACCCTGCGTTTATAATCATACCGGTTGTGCAATTATTTCTACCAGCAAAGGTGTGATGGTAGATCGCGATGCCCGCCTTCAAAAAGTGGGCGGCGAATATATCTGCAAGGTCTGGTAAGGGAGAGAAGATGTCACGCATTGGAAGAGCCCCGATTAAATTAGACCCCGGAACACAAGTGCAAGTCAGCGATAATGTTATAACAATTAAAGGGAAGCTGGGTGAGCTAAAACAAACCCTGATGCCCGGAATCACAATTGAAGCTGAAGATAATGTTTTAAGAGTTCACCGCAGTGACGATAGCAAAAGTCAGCGTGCTTTGCATGGTCTTACCCGTGCTTTAATTCAAAATATGGTAATCGGTGTAACGGCAGGATATCAAAAAATTCTGCATATTTATGGAACTGGTTATTCTTCCGAGGTTACAGGACCTTGGCTGAAACTCACGCTTGGCTATTCACATGATATTTTGCTGGAAATTCCTAAAGAATTACAAGTAAACGCAGAAGCAGTTCCGCGTTCCAAAGGAACCCGTTCTGATTTTCAAAGCATCATCACCATCAAAGGAATTGATAAACAGCTTGTAGGTCAGTTTGCTGCAGAAGTTCGTAATTGTCGCCCTCCTGAAAATTACAAAGGTAAAGGCATTCGTTATATTGATGAGCATATTATCATTAAAGCTGGAAAAGCCGGCACTAAATAAGGATAGGTAAAAGATATGATAACTCCAAGCTGTAAATTAAAAAAAGAACTGCGTAAGCGTCGTCATTTAGCCCTCCGCAAACGCTTAAGCGGAACGCCGGATCGTCCGCGTTTAGTTGTATATCGTTCTCTGAAACATATATATGCCCAAATTATTGATGATACCAAAGGTGTAACTCTCATTTCACTCTCTACCATAGCCAAAGATATGGACTCCCTGGATGGAAAGAAGAAAGCTGAACAAAGTTACGAAGTTGGCTTAAAACTGGGTGAAAAAGCCCTCGCCGCTGGAATCAAAAAAGTTGCCTTTGACCGTGGCGGTTATATGTATCACGGAAGAGTAAAAGCCCTTGCAGAAGGTGCTCGTAAAGCCGGATTGGATTTCTAAGGAGAGAAAATGAATTACGAACAACACCATTCAGAAGAAGAAAGCTTAATTGAAAAAATAATAGAAACCAAGCGGGTTGCCAAAGTTGTTAAAGGCGGCAGAAACTTTAGTTTTTCCGCTATTGTAGTAGTTGGCGATAAGCATGGCAAGGTTGGCATTGGCAATGGCAAAGCAAACGAAATCGTGGATGCTATTCGCAAAGCCAAAGAAAAAGCCGTAAAAAATATGTTTAAAGTTCCGATTGTGAAAGGAACTGTTCCTCACGAAATTGTATCTCGTTTTGGTGCCTCCCGGGTAATGATTAAACCCGCGGCTCCAGGAACCGGAGTTATTGCAGGTGGAACAGCCAGAGCTATTTTTGAAGCAGCTGGAATTGAAAATATTCTGTGCAAATCACTCGGCTCAAACACCCCTACAAATGTAGTCAAAGCAACTATAAACGGGTTAAAATCTATGCGCACTTTAGCAGATATTTCCCGCTTACGCAATAAAACGATGGCTCAAATTACCGGTCAGGAGGAGAGAAATGAAAATTAGAGTTACTCAAATCCGCAGCACGATAAATCGTGTGGAAAAACATAAAAAGGTAATCGAAGCTCTCGGACTGGGAAGAATAGGCAAAAGCCGCATTCATAATGATAATCCTACTATTAGAGGTATGATAGACAAAGTCGGCTACCTCTTAAAAGTTGAAGAACTGAAGGAGGAATAGTAATGTTGAATTTATCTAATCTTGAAGCGCCAGCTGGTAGAAAGAATAAAAAACGCCTCGGCAAAGGACAAGGTTCCGGTTGGGGACATCAAGCCGGGCGTGGACACAAAGGTAAAAAAGCCCGTGCGGGAGGAAATGTTCCGCCCCGTTTTGAAGGCGGTCAAATGCCTTTACATCGTCGCTTACCTAAACGCGGTTTTAAAAATATCTTCCGCGAAGATTATCGCACTTTGAACTTGTATCGTTTACAAAACCTGGATATAACAGAACTGGATATTCCGGCTATGGAAAAGATGGGTTTAATTCCCTGCAAAGGGAAAAAAGCCAATACTCCCGTCAAAGTTTTAGCCGGAGTTAAAGATGATTTCACCAAAACCGTTTATATCAAAGCTAATGCTTTTTCTCAAAAAGCCAGAGAGCTGATTGAAAAGAACGGTGGCAAAGCGGAGGTAGTGTAACTTGTTAAAAACGATCGGTAATGTATTCCGGATTCCGGACTTAAAGAAAAAGATCTTATTAACTGCCCTGTTTCTTGTTTTATACCGGCTGGGGAGTTTTATACCCCTCCCGGGAGTAGATGCTACAGCTCTGAAAGCTTTTTTTGAAGGTGCACGGGAAGGTGGAAATACTCTTTTTGGTTTATTAGACCTCTTTGTCGGCGGGAATTTTGAACGTGCCTCTGTATTTGCCTTAGGAATTATGCCCTATATTACTGCCTCCATCGTGATTCAGCTTTTAGGCAGCATTATTCCTTATTTTGAAAAACTGCGTAAAGAAGGAGCCGACGGACAAAAGAAATTGAATCAGATAACTCGTTATGGAACAGTTGCTTTAGCCGCTTTCAACGCTGTTACTATCACTATGTGGCTTACTAATCTTTCCGGAGGAGTAGTTCCGCGTCCCGATTTTCTTTTTCATTTAACCGGAATTATTACTTTGGTTAGTGGCACGATGATTGTTATGTGGATTGGAGAGCAGATAACTGAGCACGGAATTGGTAACGGGATTTCACTGATCATTTTTGCCGGTATCATTGCCAGGTATCCGGAAGGTTTTGTAAGAATGTTTCAAAAAATATCGGTTGACCCAAGTTACACTTGGAAGGCAATTTTAGCTGTTTTATTGATGGTAGCAGTTACAGCCGCCGTTATTTTTGTAACCGAAGCAGTGCGTAAAATTCCCGTTCAGTATGCCAAACGCATTGTGGGAAGAAAAGTTTACGGAGGTCAAAGTACCTATATACCTTTGCGGGTAAATACTGCCGGTGTTATTCCAATCATTTTTGCTCAGAGCGTTTTAATGTTCCCGGCAACCATTGCTGCACTCATTGGAGGCAAAAGCACTTTCTGGACTACTTTACAGCGTTGGTTATCACCTGGAGCCGTTCTTTACACTGTTTTATATGTCGGACTCATCATTTTCTTTGCTTATTTCTATACGGCAATTGTGCTGAATCCTACTGAAATGGCAGAAAATATGATTAAATATGGCGGACACATTCCAGGTAAGAA
>JBDKSF010000121.1 GCA_039680785.1 Candidatus Cloacimonas sp. | reverse complement strand
GCACTCTTTCAAATATTTATTCTGCCAACTATTTAAGTGCGCCTAATAAAATCTCAAACTAAGAGAATACCCCCCCCTCTCTGGCTAAGCAGAATTTGTTATTTTATTAATACCGAAACCGTGCGTAGGTTTAACTGATGAAAAACCTCACTTTCTATAAACCATTTTCTTAGTACTTGTATAAGTACCGGTAGTCATTTTGTAATAGTATATGCCGGAGCTGATTTCATTCCCGGATTCATCTCTTCCATCCCAAACAAAACTGTAATCACCTGGTTCCGTTTGAAAGAAATGATGGCTGCGAATCAGTTGTCCCTTTTGGTTATAAATGTCAATAGTACCTGATGAAGCGTCTTTCAAGTAATAACTAATGGTGGTAGAGGGAGAAAACGGATTAGGATAAGCATCTTTTAAAGAAGTCACTTGGGGAACAACCGGCGGGGTATCCGGATTATAATGGATAATTGTGTTTACTGGACCATAGTAATGAGATGCCCCATTCAGAGATACACTCTCCAACCAGTAATAATATTGTATATCAGGTTCAACTTCCGCATCATTGTATTTGTAAGTGCGCATAGATCCGTTCGTGGTTGTAGCATCAGAAATCAAAAGAGATATTAAGGAAGCATTTTCCAAATTATCATCCAAAGAACGATATAAATGGAAACCTGAATTATTGGTTTCCGATTGAGTTATCCAAGTAATCTCGATAGCATTAGCGTTTGTGGACATAGCGGCTGTAAATAAACTAAGTTCCACGGGTAAAGTACTTTCATCATAATGTAGAGAAAGAGAAGCATCATCAAAAGCAGTTCCATATTGCCCAGCCCAATATCTTGTATCCATTCCACCCACGAAGAATTCAATATAACGCACACCCGGAGAAAATTCAAAAGAACCGGTAAACTGTCCCCATCCAGTTTCATTGGCAAGGACAATAGGATCTTCACTACTACCTATTGTTGAAGTTGTAACCGTGGAATGACTTGCATTATAAGCTGTAACTATTACATAGTATTTTCCACCCCAAAAAGCATTGTACCATTCGGAATAATTAACTACTATAGGATCGGTATCCAGTTCTGCAGCAGTAAAACCCGCAGCCAGCAAATCAACTTCCTGTTTTTTTGTGCACCATTCATAAGAAGAAACAGCATATTTAGCTCTTTCATTGTGTCCACCATCCCATAATATCCAACCGCTTCCACCATTTACAATTGTCCAATTATCAAAACCACTTTCAAATCCTGGATTAAGAAGCAAGTTCGTATCATAAGGACCTGCATATAATGCCATACAACCAATAGCCATTATGGCTATGAACAGGATTTCCAAAATTGTTCTGTTCATAAAATGTTCCTTTAACCCGATTACGGGTGTTTAAGTTCTTCTCTTTCGTTGTTTCTGCTGCCCTATTTTTTTTATGGCTAAACGCATAAAATATGACAGACGCTATCCTGACTTGTTCAAATCAGGTGAAGATGTGTAATCACCTTCGTCAATATACACTCTATGTTAAGTATGATTCTGAGCATATAATAATCAACTCCATACTATGTGTCAAGTTTTTTTTGTCATCAAAATGTAACTTGGATTAAAATACCCCAATCTGATTTTCTCTTGCCTCAGGAAGAAAAATCACTTGAAGATTTTTCTTGACAGAAATGACCTCTGACATTTTAAGGGATAATTGTTAACGCGAGGTGGAGCAGCTGGTAGCTCGTCGGGCTCATAACCCGAAGGTCGAAGGTCCGAATCCTTCCCTCGCTACCATTTTTTGGAGTTTGGCTTTCCTAAAAGACGAACTCTTTTTTTTAGAGTTTCTATTTATACAGGCGTGCACATATTGGATTTGCCACCTAAAAATAGTGAACTGATATATATTATTGATGGCGGTGTAGCTCAGCTGGTTAGAGCGTCGGAATCATAATCCGCAGGTCCGGGGTTCGAATCCCTGCGCCGCTACCAATTTTTTATAAGCGCCAGTAGCTCAGCAGGATAGAGCAGCAGCCTTCTAAGCTGCGGGTCGGGGGTTCGAATCCCTTCTGGCGTGCCATTTAAAGCATTTGTGGTTAGTTTAGATAATTTTGTGGTGGGTGTAGTTCAACGGCAGAGCACCGGATTGTGGTTCCGGGCGTTGTGGGTTCAAATCCCATCACCCACCCCATTTTTTTATCTGACTGTAAACAAAAGTGATAAAGACAAGGCAGGTAAATGGAAAATTTTTTGGGTATAGACATTGGTGGTTCTGGTTTTAAATATGGTTGGGGCAACTGTAAAGAAGGTTTACACTTTTTCCAAACCATCTACCTGAAAAAGAAGGATATAGACGAGTTCTTAGCTACTGCGAAGCAAATATTTCAAACCGTTGACAACCAGGTTGGATTACATACTATCAAAGGAATCGGCATAGGCATTCCTGGAACCTTAGACAAATTAACCGGTTGTGTAGTCGGAAATAATCCCAATCTGCCATTCTGGGTAAATCACAGCCCGCGAGAATTAATACCCACTGATTGTAAACTTCCCTTCGCTTTTGATAATGACGCAAATCTGATGGCTTTAGCGGAAGCATCTCTTCAGCGTAAACAAAATATCATCGGTGTAACCATTGGAAGCGGAATTGGATGTGGGATAATAATTGAAGGCAGAATTTTCCAAGGTGCGAATGGTTATGCAGGTGAACTGGGACATATTTGTGCAGTGGATAAAGGCATAAAATGCAGTTGTGGCAAATTGGGTTGCTTGGAAGCATACTCTTCTGTTGATGGATTACGCCGATGTTTAGCTTTAGCACATCCCCGCTATGCAGAAATGGATTTACCCGCTTTGATGGCTGTAAAAGATACTGACACTTTAGTGAACGAATATATTAAGCGGAGCCAACATCTTTTGTCCATTGCGCTGGCAAATCTTGCCACTTGTCTGGATCCGGAAACAATAATTATGGGTGGCGGAGCTATGGATTTTGATTTATATTGTATTAAAGAAATGGAAAAAGAAATTAGGGCTACAATACCACTTGCTCATAGTGCCAAAATGACGGTTAATAAAGCATCCGAAGGTAATAAAGCCGGAGTTATCGGTGCCATAAAGCTAATTGAACAGAAGTTTTATGGTGGTTGGGAATAAAACTTGCATTAAGAAAGTCCATTATTAAAAGGAGTTATAAAAATGAAAAAGACGATGCTTACTTTAGCGCTGGTGGCAGTATTAATAATGATTGCCGGGGCAGCGTATGCTCTGAGGAATTCCCCTATTCGTGTTTTTGATATTACTCCCAATCCTATGGATAAGGAATGTTCAATTACTGTAGGTGTTACTACTCCGCAAAATATCACCATCCAAATTAAAGCCAAAGATGATGAACTGGTGCGAGAAATTTATAGCGGTCCCGTCTATAAGGACATCTCGTTAACTTGGAATAGATATGATTATCTTGGTAATTTTGTCCCCGCAGGTGATTATACAGTTATTTTGAGTTTTGATAGCCGTTTTACTTCTCTGAAGAAGACGCTTATCCTTAAATAACAGTGAAGTAAAGAAGTAAATTTTACAATTGAAGTGATAAAAAAAGTCCCTTAAGGGGGCTTTTTTTTATTTGCGGATAAAACATCCCAAATCTGACAATGCCCTATTCAGAATGCTAATCTTCCAAATGGGAAAAATCATAGTATGAAGGATAAACTTATGGCTGTTTGATAGCCGCCGCCCGATAGAATCTATAATTATCAGTTGGCAGTGAACAGTTCCAGCGCGTTGGATTCAGTAGATCAAAATTGCCGTCACTGCTAATATCAACATATACTCCGTAAGGATTACCACTGGAAAAAACGAAGTAAGCTTCCGCTTCAGCAACCGGTTGAATATTCAAAATGAGTTGCTGACCTGTGATCTGAATAGTTAAAGGACTTTCTATATAAGCAATAATTGGTAAAGCGTTGGTTTGCAGATTGGAAGCATAATCTATTTCAGAAGCATTTATAGTAACGCTGAAATCCAAAACATTACTATCAAAATCGGTATTATCATAGTTTAACTGCAGCTGAGCTCTGTTGGGATCAAGATATTGAACACTTAGCAAAATAAGACCAATAGGAGCGTTATGCAAAGTGAAATTACTTAGCTGCAAAGTATTATCGCTCCAGGTAGTATTAACCAAATTCAATTGTAAAATGGCAGCATTCAAATTATATTCCGTTAAAGCTGTCCCGGAATTTAGTTGTGCAGTGGCAGAAGCAGAAAGAGTTACTGCCATATAGGGAGAATACATACTGTAGCCACTAACAAAAAATGAACGCAAGCGATAGTAATAAGTATTGGCATTGGATAAGCCACTGATAGTTCTGGAAAGAGCTAAACCTGCATCCAGATTATCATATCCGGGAACAATGTTATGGAAAGAAGCATCCGTAGCCAGTTGCAGATAATATTTCGTTGCGGAAATGGGGGCAGACCAATTTGCGGTAAAACTGGTTTGAGTTATGTTAGTAGGATCTTGGGGTATTGGTGCCCAGATTTG
>JBDKSF010000120.1 GCA_039680785.1 Candidatus Cloacimonas sp. | reverse complement strand
TCTTATATTATTCCTTTACTGGCGCTGATGGATATTAAAGGGATGAATGTTCAGGAGTCTGATCCTGAAAAAGTTTATCAGGTATGGAGTGATTTTAAGGTGAGCCCAATGGGCGCAAACTTGCAGCTAATTTTTTATAGGAATGATAAAACGGGTGATATTATAGTAAAACTCCTTCATTGTGAGAAAGAGGTGGAAATTCCGGTTACAACTGATATAGCTCCATATTATCATTGGAAAGATATTAAAGCTTATTACGAAAAGAAACTCGCCGGAAAGACTGGCGATAGGGGTTAAATTCATTTTGAGGCCCTAAAATGCCTGTAATCCACTACTTTTTATTGTCGTTTTTAAGCAGGAAGAGTCCTCCAATAAGAGATGCAACAGCAAGGCCAAGCTCTATATAGGCACTCTCTTTACCCGTATTATCCTCTGCTTTTAGTTCAATACCAAGTACATTTACAGAGTGTTTACTCTCTCTGTAATCTTTTATACCAAGATATCCTAGAAAGAGTGAAACAACAATTAATATTACTGAAAAAATCTTTTTCATAATCTTGATGTGATTAAATCTCTGCAATAATTTTATCTAATTCTTCTTTTGTTTGACCAAGCTTTTTTTGAAGTTTTCCCATTTTTTGAATTTTAAATTGTTAATTACGCTGTAAAGGTGGTCACATTAATTCCGGATAGCGTTACACACTTCTTGAAATAAGTTACATTATTCACATATATCTATAATAAGGCCTCAACAGAACAAGAGATATTGAGAATCTGGAAAAAGTTTCTTGATAATTATGTAAATTTGTGAACATAGAACATAGAAGAAAGGTATGCTAATAAAATAACTAAAAATCATGAAGTATAGAAAATTAGGCAACACAGAAATTCAATTATCAGCAGTCGGACTGGGCTGTATGTCTATGAGTCACGCTTATGGAGTCAGAGACGATAAGGAATCTTTGGCAACATTGAATAGGGCAATCGAACTGGGTATTAACTTTTGGGACACTGCCGATTTTTATGGTAACGGAGACAACGAAGAGCTAATTTCCAAGGTATTGGTACCAAACCGCGATAAGATTTTTATTGCAACTAAATTTGGAATGAGAGTTGATCCCCAAAATCCATCTCAAACTTATGTCGATACATCACCCGCTTACATGAAAACTGCCGTTGAAGCCAGTTTACGCAGGTTGAAAATTGAAACCATCGACCTGTTTTATGCTCACCGAATCAATCCTAAAGTGCCGGTAGAAGAGATGGCGGGTGCAATGAGCAATCTGGTAAAAGAGGGAAAAGTACGCTTTCTCGGATTATCTGAAGCATCTGTGGAATCCATCCGCAAAGTCCATTCGGTACATCCCGTTTCTGCATTGCAAAGTGAGTATTCTCTGCTTACACGCGACGTGGAAAAAGAAATTTTACCTCTTTGTAAAGAGCTTGGGATAACTTTTGTGCCCTTTAGTCCGCTTGCACGTGGATTGATGACCAATACAATAGATAAACTGGGCGAAACCGATTGGCGTAATCAACTTCCGCGATTCAGCGGTGATTATTGGGAGAATAATCAAAAACTGGCACACGCTTTTGCAGAATTGGCGGCT
>JBDKSF010000119.1 GCA_039680785.1 Candidatus Cloacimonas sp. | reverse complement strand
GGAATCGGCGATTTAATCACTACCGCCACTTCTATTCATAGCCGGAATCGCTTTGTGGGCGAAGAAATTGGCAGAGGCAAAAAATTATCCGACATATTATCTCAAATGGAAATGGTGGCTGAAGGCGTAACTACCACGCGGAGTGTATTTTTACTTTCCCGCCAGTTACAAGTGGAAATGCCCATTGTAGAAGAGGTCTATCAGGTTCTTTATGCAGATAAAGAGCCCAAACAGGCAATTATCGAACTTATGACTCGCGAACTCAAAGCAGAATAAAAATCCATTGTAGGTAACCAGAGGACACTGTATTTTCGTAAGTATAAAATATAAATATTGCGGAGCTACGGGGAGCTCCGGCTACACAATTTGCGGAGCTTCAGCGAGCTCTGGCTACACAATTTGCGGAGCTACGGCGAGCTCCGGCTACATAACAAACTTAGTTTCGGTTACACAAAATATACTGCCATTGTTTTTCTATCTCAACTTATTTGGGACCCCTCACTTAAACATTGAGTATTTTAGTAACAGTCAGCTAACGAGCCCTTATTGAAATTTTTTTGCACCTAAAACTATATACAATGCCTTTTTAATGATATTATTAAAATTCAGGAGACGCACAATAACTTTTGCAGTGCTACATTCTTCATATATACCAATCACTTTTTTGATACAATCCACCTATTTTTGTCTCCCATCTTTCTTACTTGTTTCCATTAATTTAGCGTTCATCATCCCTTAATCAAGCGTTAACAATTAACGCTTGATTAAGGTTAGATTAACACTTGATTGACGCTTAAAAGTATGGGCTAAAGACATCCTTTACCTAATAACATTTAAGGACGGGAGAAAAAGAAAAAAGGGGATTTTATGGTTTAAAAATTGCTTTAATATTTTGTTATTAGATAAAATAGCAGTAAATTGAGGGAGGATAGAATGCAGAAGAAATGGTTATTTTTCGGTTTCATCCTTTTATTTGCAAGTATGGCTTTAGCATCCATTCGCTATACAGCTTTGGAAAATTTTGAAAGTGGTTCCATCGTTTTAAGTTCCTGGGGCGAAGAAGATATGCAGCCAGATGCCTGGACACTTGATTCTTCAACTCCCGATGGCAGTTCCTACTGTTTAAAATTAACTGGTAATTGTTACAAACTGCAGCAAATTAATCCCTATCCCATAGACACTACAAATGTTCTTCAAGTGCAGGTTAAAACATCTTCCAATTCCTGTGTTCAGGGCATAGGTTTCACTGATGGAGTGCATAACATATTTTATAGTTTTTCCGGAACAAGGATTTTAGATATTGAAGTTTGGATTCCAGTTTATCAGGGTGCCTTTAATAATAATGTCTGGAATACGATACAATTGCCTATAGGTTCCGATTGGCAGGCATTTTGGGGCTATCTTCCCATTATCAATGGAATTATTTATGTGAATGATTTAGATGGCATTTCCTCGCGCAATGTTTATTTTGACAACATATTGGATATTAGTTCAGACCTTCCGATTGCTCCGGTTGTAAGTATCTCCACTTCTTATGCTACAAAAGATACGGGAGTAAATTTTTATAGTAATGTTTTTGATCCTGATAGTGATACTTTCACTTATGAATGGTCTTTTGGCGATTCTACATATAGTTCTTTGACAAATCCCTATCATTTTTATACTGTCTCCTCTGATTATCCTTACACTGTTACTTTGGAAGTAACAGATGACACGGGTAAAAAAGGGTTTGCTTCTACCCAAGTTACCCTTGAAACAGGTGCTTCAGCTTTGCCTGTAACCCTTAATTTTGTGGGAGATATTATGCTTGCCCGGGGCTATGAATCCGGTGGAGGAATAATTCCTACCTTGGGAGTTAATGCTATTTTTGCTCCTTCCAAACCATATTTTGGAGATGCAGCGGATATAAGCGTTGCCAATCTGGAAGTTGTTTTAGCTAATATCGGAGTTCATCATCCTACCAAAAGTGTTTATTACAGAGGCAACCCAGCTAATGTAAACGGTTTAATTTATGCGGGAATTGATTTAGTATCCACTGCCAATAATCATACAATGGATTATGGAATTTCAGCTTATCAACAAATGCAGGGTGTGCTGAATAATGCCGGAATTATTTATAGTGGCTGTGGAGTCAATTCTTATGAAGCATATCTCCCTGCTTTTTATAACTGTCGGGGCTTAAATATTGCCTTTTTGGCAAGTTCAGACAGAACTGGGCAATATAATAATGCTCAACCATTTTTACCGTCAGGTTACTGTAAACCTGGTTTTGCATATATGACACCTTATTATGTGGAACAACAAATTCAGGCAGTTGAGAATGTTGCAGACCTAAAAATCGTGGAAATGCACGGTGGCAGTGAATATTCTTTAACCCCTGGTTCCGGTTATGATAAAGAGCTAAATCCCTTTATAGATGATACTGAAGATGAGGATTATTGCTATCGAAATGATGTTCCTCATCAATGGGATATAGATATTCGTCACAGTGCTGTTGATAGTGGCGCTGATTTAGTAATTGTTCATCATCCTCATATAATTCAG
This sequence comes from Candidatus Cloacimonas sp., assembly GCA_039680785.1. Classification (NCBI taxonomy): domain Bacteria; kingdom Pseudomonadati; phylum Candidatus Cloacimonadota; class Cloacimonadia (SeqCode); order Cloacimonadales (SeqCode); family Cloacimonadaceae (SeqCode); genus Cloacimonas (SeqCode); species Cloacimonas sp. (SeqCode). The sequence continues at coordinate 8,909 of JBDKSF010000119.1, read as the reverse complement.
GGGTTAGAAGTGTATCATAATAAACTGATAGCTCATTCTTTAGGTAACTTTGCTTTTGATTTGGATTATCCGGAAACGATGCCAACGATGATTCTCTATGCTGATGCCTATTTTGATGGTTTTAGAAATTTTCGAATCAAACCGTTCTATATTGATCAATATATTCCCAAACCTGCTACTGGTCAACTTGCTGTCCATATTTTGGATTATATTGCAGGCAGGTCGCGCGAACTTAACACTCGCGTTTTGGTAGATAAAGATAATCTGGAAGCACGGGTTTTGATGGATGCAGATAATCCTCCTGTTATGGCCAATGTTTTCAATTGCCGTCAACAACTACTCTATCATATTGATAATTATAATTATACACCTCCGATAAAGCTTCCTAGGCAAGGTTCTCTGAGCGAACTTATCAATGTTGAACCCCGTGCAGAATATCAATTTCGTTTTGGTCAGGAACATATTTGGTATGGAAAATTTGAAGATGAGGGTTGCACTCTTTGGGTTCCACCCAATTATTCTACAACAGATTACATTGATGGAACTCGCAGTGCAAAACTTAGTACAACTGGTTCTTCTTCAGTAACATCCACTATTCCCAAACGCTGTAAAATTTATGATAATACTACAAAATACACTTTGCACGGTTGGATAAAAACCGAAAATGTCGCCAGTGCTAATATAATGGTAAGTTTTTATACTTCCAGAACAGCTGCAACAGCATCCTATACTGATTATGTAACTACTGATTTATCCGGAAACAATGGCTGGGATTTTTACTATAAAGAATTGAACCTTCCCTCTACTGTTTATTATTATGATGTTCGTTTACAAATGACAGGTTCAACCGGATTTACGGGAATTGCCTTATTTGATGATGTTGGCTTGATTGAATGGACTGAATATGCTAATCCTGATTCGCTTCACAATATTTCCTGGCCCAATAATTACTATTGGTTGCAAGCCAGAACTGCCGATTGTCCTAAATCAATGAGTTTTTCATTGTTGGAACGAAGTTTTAGAATTCATCCTAATGTGCAAACCAGTTATTATAATAAACCCCAAGCAGAGCTAAAAATAAGTCCGAATCCTTTTAATCCTGATACCTCAATCCAAATAGCTTTGCCCCTTGCAGAAAAAACAACCGTAAAAATATATAATATCAAAGGACAACTGGTGAAAGAACTTTTTAATGACAAATTAGAAGCAGGTTCATATCGGTTTAATTGGGATGCGAATGATGCAAACCAGAGAAAAGTTGCCTCCGGAATCTACTTTATTAAACTGGATACAGGTTATAGCAATATTATCAAAAAGGCGGTTCTCTTAAAATAAGATGGAAATATCTTGACTAAATAGACCCTCATAAATATAGTGGAATGACTTTATAGACATATCAAGGAGTTTGAAATGCGTAAGTTATTTTTTGCTATAATAATGTTAACCCTTACCCTCGGCTTTTATGCACAGGAAATTGATACGCTGAAGATAAATTTTGCCATTCTTAATCCTGAAGAAATAAATCTGGATTTGCGTATTTTTGCTCCTATGCAAAGAGTTTATGTTACTGCCGATTTTACCATAGACAAAGCAAATCTACCTGAGGCAGTGTATCATTGTTTATTTTTAACTAAAGATGCCACTATAGAACAAATTTTGGTGAATGATCAGTTTGTTCCGCTTATTTATACTACCAAACTTGTTCCGGAACACTTTAATCCTATTTTTCCCTATCCGGAAATGCTGAAAGAAGAAAGTAATTTAAATTGTTTCAGTTTCCATCTTGCCAATTTGAGCGGGAAAATCAATTTTAAACTGCGTTATTCTTTACCCATTCCTGAATGGATAGAAGAATCCAATGTCCACGGGTATGTTACTTTCTCTTCTGATCAAAATTGGTTTCCGCGTAATTTGACAGGTGCCTGTAAGGTTTATGCTCGCTTATTAAGTTCTACATCTTTTTCGATGGAAATAGGAACAGAATGTAAAATTTCAGAAAAAGATGGATTGAGAACAACAGAGGGTTATTTTATTGATCTGCCGAACCAACAAAGCACATTAAAAATAATAAAAAGCTAAATTAGCTCAGCTGGTAGAGCAACTGATTCGTAATCAGTAGGTCGGGGGTTCAAGTCCCCCATTTAGCTCCATTTTAACTAATTGAACATCAAATAGTTATAGAATACAATTGTGAACTTGAAGTTATTTTTTAAATCTGGCGAGTCCCTTTTTGGGAAGATACATTAACCGAAAGAGAAGCAAAATTACCAGCTAAAAATTTGGGAATTGCTGCCGCACCAACCATAGCTGCATTATCCATACATAAAGAAAGAGAAGGATAGATAACTTTGATGCCATATTTTGCAGCTTTAATTGTAAGCTGTTTGCGCAAGGCAGAATTAGCGGCTACTCCCCCTGCCAAAAGAAGATAAGGAATCTTCTGCTGATGAGCCCAAAGCACACTTTTGTTAATTAATGGTTCTATGATTGCCTGTTGAACTGACGCTGCTATGTCAGAAAGATTATTTTCCAAAACCTCTTTCTCTTGATTTACAAGCCAGGTTCGAATGGCAGTTTTCAAGCCGCTATAACTGAAATTGAAATTATTTTTTTGGGGTAAAGCACGAGGAAACTTGATAAAATCAGGGTTACCCTTTCTTGCTAATTCATCAATAATAGGGCCACCCGGAAAACCTAATCCTAAAAGCTTCGCTGTTTTATCAAAACTTTCTCCTGCTGCATCATCAAGAGTTTTACCAACTACCGTAAATGAAGTTAAAGTATCAAATTGAACAAGTTCAGTATGTCCACCGGAAACAACCAATGCCAGAAAAGGTGGTTTTAAGTCCTTATGTTCTATAAAATTGGCAAAAATATGAGACAGCATATGATTAACTGTTATCAAAGGCAATGATAAACTCCAAGCAAGACCTTTGGCAAAAGCCAAGCCCACAATCAACGAACCAATTAAACCGGGGTTTATGGAAACGGCTATCGCATTGATATCCATCAAATTAAGATTAGATACTTCAAGTGCTTTCTTAGTTAAAGTTAGTATATGCTTTAAATGTAAGCGAGATGCCATTTCTGGAAGTATGCCACCAAATTCTATATGCTCAGGTTGACTTGAAATTAGATTAACAACAATGTTGTAATCGGTATCTAAAATTGCAACTGAAGTATCGTCGCAAGAAGATTCAAAAGCTAAAATATACTGTGAAGGCATTTATTTAAGACGAACCCTTTTGGGCGTAATATCAATCAGTTTAACGGAATTTGGCACTTCCACGCGGACAGAATAAAAACCTTGTGCATCAGGATGTTCGTCAATACTTGTTTTTATCTCTTTGATGTCCAAGCTGTTTAAAACATCAGAATTACCAGAAAGTTTTATGGTAACGGAGGAAGGAATACACTTTTTGCCCTCGCTAACCGTAACTGGCAAGTTATCGATTATTTTTGTCGTATTAAATGAGGCAGATAGTTTAATTTTTATCTGTGTTTCCGAAGTGGAAACATCATTGGGCAAAGGGTTTAGCTTTACATTGAATTCGCTTTGCTCAAGCATATTGTTGGTAATTGTTTCAGTGGTTACTTTATCCACTAATTGCACTTTACTTTTAGGACCAAAAATCGTTATTTGTTCTGGAATGATAGAATAGTTCAGTGAGTAAAAATGTTCGCGTGTATAGTCATTAGTAAAAGTGAGGAAAACAGGCACTTTTTTTTGGTGAAATTCATCAGCGTGGATGGCAAGTTTATCTGTGTCGGCAGGACCTAAAAGTTCCAGTTGTATGTTTTGAGGAAGATCTATGGTATAATTGCTTAAGGATATTATATCTGTTCCGGGTTTTATATTACCTGCATCAATAAAGACATTTGTGCGAGAAAGTTTTAGCTTGATTATGTCCAAGCCCCTGCCGCGAACCTGAAAAGGGATGCTTTTGGGGATATTATCCAAAGTGATGTTGTTTGGAATAGAGCTCAGGGTGACAGGTAAATTGATTACGCTATTCTGTTCAGAAACTAAGAGGTACTGCATCCAAACAAAGATTGCAATGACAAGAGATAGAATTCTTAGCCCCAAATTCTCTTGTAACAAATTAGTCCTCCATATATATGTGACTGATTCCCAGAGATTTTACTTTTTTATAGAGAGTAGTTCTTTCAATTCCTACGGCTTTGGCTGTTTTGGATATATTCCAATCATTCAAACTGAGATGATGGAGTAAATAGTCCTTTTCAAAATGAGCCATACTATCTTTTAATGTTTCTATGTGAAAATATTTATCCAGGTTGCTATCTCCTTCATAGCGAGAGTGTATTATTTTGTCTTTAAGATGTTTTTTAATGACGGCATTGTTTATTTTATGCTCATTGATCATTATAAACTTACAGAAGTTGCGCAGTTCTCTCACATTTCCGGGCCAAGAATAACTTAAGAGATCATTTTTCAAAGCTGGTAGGTCTAATTGATCCATTACACTATACTGAGAAGAGAAACTTGTTAAAAAATAGCAGATTAATAGGAGGATGTCATCTTCTCGATCTCTTAAAGGTGGTAATTCAACGATGTTTCCTTCGATCCGGAAAAAGAGGTCTTTCCGAAATAATCTTTCATCGGACAATTTTTCCAAACTGGCATTGGAGGCAAAAATCAGACGCGTTTCCACTTTCTTCAGAGGTCCTCCGACCACTTGTATTTCTTTGTTCTCAATGGCGCGTAGTATTTTGGATTGGGACATTAAAGACAAATTAGTTACTTCATCCAAGAATAGAATACCATTGCTGCACTCCTCAAAAAAACCTGATTTATTACGATCGGCATTGGTGAAAGAACCCTTGATATGTCCAAAAAGTTCCGATTCTATAAGTGATTCTGAAAGAGCGCTACAATTAACAGTATGAAAAGGTTTCCCAAAACGAGGTGAATATATGTAATAATAATTTGCCGCAATTTCTTTGCCCGTTCCGGTTTCTCCAATCAAAAACATATCTTCGTCAACGCTTGCCAGACGCATAATTTGTTCTCTTACTTTTTTAATTGGCTCGCTTTCACCTATAAAGGGGAAACTTCTGGTAAACTGTTTTTTCAAATTGATATATTCTATTTGCAAACCGATATGTTCTTCTTCCTGTTTTTTCAAAGTGATGGCATTTTCAATATGGAGCAACAATTGATTTATGGAAAAAGCTGAACCTTTTTCAATGAAATGATAGGCACCCAAGGCGCGGATTTCATTTATTTGGGAAGAAGTAACTTCACCGGAAATGACGATTACTTTGTAATTCAAATCCATATTATTGCGTAAATATTTCAAAACCTGAATTCCATTTAAGCGTGAGCCCACCAGAAATACATCCAAGAGAATAACATCAGGTTGGAAAGTTCTTAATACAGTAAAGAAATTGTCGCTATTTTCAGTTACTACAACTTCATATTCATAACGGCGCATTACATTCGCCAACTGTTCAGAGAGGACTGTATCATCCTCTAATATTAAAATTTTACCTTTCATCTGATTACCTCAACAACAATTCTTCAAGTTCAGCCAATGCATTGATATAATAGATATATGCTTGATCGGGTGAATCGTAAGGGGAGAAATATTTATGCACATCTCCATCTTGAAAATACTTAGAACACATATAGTAAAAATGGTCGGAAGTAGTAAGTAACCTTGCCGTTCTTAATAATTCTGGGTCTCCTTTTTCCTTGATACGGTTTATCAGTTCATATAATGTCTCACTTGCATTTTGTTGCATTTCATTTCCCAGCCAGGCAGATAAATCGCGTTGTTCATCAGCCCAGGAAACAGGTTTAGGAAAAGAGAGAGATTCTTGTTGATAATTTGCTAAGTGAGAAACATCTTTAGGATTGGCAAAACCAAGATGCGGTTTTTTCAAGATAGAATCAGGAAAATGCCGCATAAAATCAAATATCCCAGTAGTTGCCCATTGGTGTTCTCCAAAGGTCTCATAATCCATAAACAGATTCAAAAAAAGGTTTTTATCCCCTTTTTCCGCCAATGTAAGCTGATCTATCCAGTTCACAAATTTATCTACCGTTAAAGGATATTCAGGCCAATCGCGATTGGAGAAGCGAAAAGCAATATCATCTGCCAATTGATAATATTTTAAAAGGAGATTTAGGTTCTTTGCATAGTTTTTATAGGCATAAAGTGGACTCCGCCAATCCAGAATTCTATCCACACCTTCCGTGATAATGGTTTTAAAGCCATCAATTTCATAGATAATGTCCGATAAACGGTCTTGATAGATCAGCTCCGTATTGCGAAAAGTAGTGGTATAATATCCAAATTCTTTTTGCATCAGTTCTCTGTGCATATACACCTGATCCAAAAACTCATTGGTGTCAAATAGAAAAGCAAGGGAATGAAAGTATGTTTCTCCCAGCAATTCAACACAACCAGTATCAACAAGACGCTTAAAAGAATCGAGCGTTTCGGGAGAATATAGTTTAAATTGTTCGAGAGCGGTTCCCGTAATAGAAAAGGCAACTTTGAATCTACCTTCATATTTTTGAATCAATTCCAGCAGCAGTTTGTTGGTGGGTAAATAACAATTATTTGCCACTTTACGCATAACATCGCCATTTAGTTTATCATCAAAAATCTTAGCATTATCAGCAATATCTATAACATTAAAATGAGTGAGGCGGTAGGGCTGATGAACTTGGAAATAAAAAACAATATTTAACATCAAGAACTCCTTATTTCCTGAGTATTGCTAACTTCTGATAAAGTGGAAGCATACAGCTGACGAATTTTTTCGGCTGCGTCATCCCATTGAATGCGTTGGACTTCTTTCATACCTTCATGCCCGATTTTAGCGCATTTATCTGGATTTTCAATTAAGTGATTTATGGTTTCAGCCCAAAGGTCAACATCCCAGTAATCAATTTTAAAAGCATGATGCACAACTTCTGCGACTCCTGATTGTTTTGAAATAATGGCAGTTATACCATAAGCCATTGCTTCCAAAGGAGATATGCCAAATGGTTCTGAAACGGAAGGCAGAACATAAATGTCGGCTGCCTGCAAAATGCGTTCTACCTGTTTTCTATTTAAGAAACCAGTAAATAAAAACCGGTTTTTCATTTTTAAGGAAGCAGACCGACGCAAAATTTGTCTTTGCATATCACCTGTTCCAGCAAGTATAAACCTTGCTTCAGGATGAACTTTTAATACTTTATCCGCCATATCCAAAAAATAGTCGGGTCCCTTTTGCAAAGTAACTCTTCCGAGATATAAAATGGTTGGTCCTTTAAATATGCGTTTCTTGTTTTTAATACTATTTTCGGTAATGGAGAAGGCATTATGAATTATGCGGATTTTTCCAGTATCTATTCTATAACGGCTCATCACCATTTGAGCAGTATATTGGGAAACAGCGATCACTTTGTCTGCATAGGTCATTCCTATGTATTCAATTTTATGAATTCGGGGGTCTCCAGGACCTCCAGCTCTATCAAATTCGGTAGCATGAATGTGCACAATCAAAGGTTTCCCGGAAATTTGTTTTGCCAGAATTCCACTTGGATAAGTAAGCCAATCATGAGAATGAATTAGATCATATTCCAGGCATTTGGCAAAGCGATTTGCCCTTAAAGTATATTCCTGAACTTTTTTGATCAAATCTTCCTCTCCGATCAGATTTGCCGTCATCTCTTTCCAGAGTTCTTGTTCTTCACCTGTTGTAATTTCAGTTGACCACAGATGTTTTTTGATTACGGATGAATATTGTTTAATTTCGCTTAAATTAAAATAACTCTCTGGATGCGTAGTAACACCAATGAATTCCAAGCGTTCATTCAAACTGGTAAAAGTTCGCGTAACATATTCTTTGTGCTTTTCTGGTTCCAAGAATACAGCTGGCAAAGTATCTGCGTCCATTTCTTCTCTTAAAGGGAAATACACCAGTTCTTTAGTAGGTAATACAAGGTCGATCTTTATACCTTGACTAAGTAATGCTTTAACCATACCATAACAAGCCATACCTAATCCGCCTGAAATTAGGGGAGGAAATTCCCATGTAAACATTAAAATTTTCATCAGCTTTCCTCCAAATAGAGAATATAATTCTCTATATTATACAAAGCGGCCACACTCCATGCCTGGGCGGGAGCGCCTTTTGGGAAATGAGGAGAATCACCATCCCAAATTTCAGCAATGGATGCAATATGTCCTTTCATAAAACTATTGCGAAAAGTGGATATGAAAGTATTAAGCCCTTCAACAATTTCCTTTTTTGTCTTCACTCCTTCATAGGCACGTTCATATAAACCACAAAAAGGACCTAAAAGCCAAGCCCATACACTTCCATTGTGATAAGCAAGGTCTCTTTCTTTTTGTGTTCCATAATACTTTTTACGAAATTTGATATCTTTGGGGCTTAAAGTGCGAATTCCATAATTTGTATATAGCTCTTTATAACTGCGTTCAAAGACCTGTTGCAAAACATCTTGCGAAAATGCCTGCCAGGGTAAAGAGAGAGCAATTATGGCATTGGGTCTTATTTCCATAATCTGTTCTTCGCCCACAATTCGATCAGCAAGATATCCATCCATATAAAACTTTTGCAACGATTGCTTAACCATATCTTTCAAACTCAGTAGTTCTTCATTTGCCTTATATTTTTTACGGGCTTTCTGTCTGTATGCTTCGCACATAGATTCATAACAACAAAGGGCATTATACCAGAGAGCATTCAGTTCAATAGGAGCTCCATTTCTGGGAGTGATTGGTTTTCCATCAATTCTTACATCCATCCAGGTTCCATGGGCAAAATCATTATGTAATTCTATTAGCCCATCGGAGCGAAGGTCAAAGGGATGATCATTTTTTTGCAAAATTCCGGCTAAAATTTCTTCCGTAAGAGTGATGCTA
>JBDKSF010000118.1 GCA_039680785.1 Candidatus Cloacimonas sp. | reverse complement strand
AAACCTGATAGAGAAATTCACGCAATTCCTGACGGCTGGCGAAGTCCTCTACTTTCAAGGGTCTGATTTTTTTGGCAATTTGAACTTCACCGTGAGCAATGAGCCAGTTGGAAAAGTGGTTGAATCTGCTATGGAAAATTAATGATTCTTCTGGTATTTGCAGAATTTTTTCTTCAAATTCTACAATATTTGCCGCTTCATCAATGATATTACCATCTTTATCACGAAAGACGAAACTGCCAAAACCCAGATTAAATACCATATATTTTCGTAAATCCGAAAACAGGTGTTTAGAATTTTTATTGAGAAAATATACTCCCATTTCCTTAGCAATATCCTCATTTTCTGTTTCTGAGGATTGCAGGATAATTGGTAAATCGTTGTTCGTTTCCTTAATTTTTCTGATCAGTTTGATTCCTGCCTGAGGATCAATTTCATTCCCTACTTTATAACGCACATCCGAAATTACACAAAGCAGATATTCCTGATATTTATCATAAATCTCAAGTGCTTCGTCAAAACTGTGAGCTAAGAGAACCTTCGGTCTTATTCTCATTCTCAATTGCTTATTAATATCACTAACTTCTTCTTCAATAAGTTTTTGGGTTTGATGCATAATAACAGAATATAAGGAAGGTAAGAAAAGGGAATAGTAATGCGCGGAATCCTCCACCAAGAGAATTACTCTCACTAAGCCAAGAGCTGTATCATATTCCACATTCATTTTGTCTTCCACATTTTTTACCATTGCTAAAAATAGCTTAGTGTCCCCATTCCAGAGAAATACATCATCAATATATTGTTTACCGCTGGTATTATTCTCCCAGATAACATAGTCGGAAGCTACATTCAGTAAGAGGAGAACAGGAAGATTAGGATATAATATTTTTGCTTCTTTGGCCAGCTGGAAGGGACCCACTTCTCCAATCCTCATCATCGTGATCACTAAATCAAAGGGTTGCTCTTTTAACTTTTCTATAGCATCCAGGCCAGTAGGAACTGAAGTTATATGAGGAGCAGTGGTAAGGTTTAATTGTTCATATTCTCCAAAAATTTGTTCAGAAAGCCGCCCATCTTGTTCAAATATAAAAGCATCATAGAAAGTGGAAACCAGTAAAATATTTTCTACCCTTTTTTGCATTAGCTGATGAAAGATGTCCTCACCGAATTTGAATTTGTTATAAAAGTAGTCCAATTCTTCTAATTTCATTACATAAAACTCCTTATGCAATTTAGGCATTTTTTCATAATACAAATAATATGTCAATTTATTTTTAAACTAATTGGAAAATGACACAAAGCAATAACTATTTTTTATTTGACATTTCTGGCAGGAAGCAAATTATTTGTCAAATTAGACGCTTAGTCAGGTTGTTTATACCTCTTATTTTAGTTGCCTGATAAAGGATTGGGAATGAATTATGACAATGAAAAGCTGGATAAAATTCTGGCGCAATATCAGGGTAAAAAAGGGTCTCTGATACCACTTTTGCAAGAAACACAAAACGAACTGGGCTATTTATCCCGGGAAACGATGCAGTATATTGCAAACCAATTACAGATTCCTGCCGCCGAAATATTTGGCGTTGCCACATTTTATTCTATGTTTCGTTTGCAGCCACAGGGCAAACATTTAATCCGCGTCTGTAAAGGAACGGCGTGTCATGTTTCCGATGCGGATGGAATTAAAAAAGCAGTGGTGGATGCCTTGCAGCTTGCGGAAGATGAAAACACAACTTCCGACAGACAATTTACAGTTATGGAGGTTGCCTGCTTGGGATGTTGTTCGTTGTCACCCGTAATTATGATTGATGATAGAACTTACGGCAAACTGGTTCCGGAAGCGATTCCTGCCATTTTATATCAATACAAAAGCGAGGCAACTAATGAATAATATAAGCGTAAAAGTGGGGTTGGCAAGCTGTGGTGTCGCCGCTGGGGCAAAAGAAGTGTATAATGCACTAAAACAATATCTTAAAGAAAATAGTAACTTGCCCGTAACTTTAAAAAAGACCGCTTGCATTGGAATGTGTTTTGAAGAACCAATCGTGCAATTTGAAGGTTCTGAACTGGGTTCCATTCATATTGGAAAAGCCAATCCTGCTACAATAACTAAAATTTTGGAGGATTATCTTGCTGGCATAGTTCCCGCGGAAAATGTCATTTTAGCGGAAAAATATGCTGGTAAACATAATGCTCTTCTGGCAAATCAAAAGCGAATAGTGTTACGGAATTGCGGGATAATAGACCCGGAAAATATAGAGGATTATGAAGCCCGAGATGGTTATAAAGCATTGCCAAAAGCATTAAGTATGGATAGAGAAGCCATCATTGAAGAAATAAAAAAATCGGGTTTGAGAGGACGCGGTGGAGCGGGTTTTCCTACAGGACTAAAATGGCAACTTTGCGCTAAGGAAGAATCCGCTAAAAAATATGTGATTTGCAATGCCGATGAAGGTGATCCGGGTGCGTTTATGGATCGCAGCACTTTGGAAGGTGATCCTCATTCTGTGATTGAAGGTATGATTATTGGCGCTTATGCCATTGGCGCTAATGAGGGCTATATATACTGTAGAGCAGAATATCCTATGGCTTTGGAACATTTAAAAATTGCCATTTCCGCAGCCGAACAAAAGGGCTATCTGGGAAAAAATATCCTGGGCAGTGCTTTCAGTTTTGATTTGCATATCAAAGAGGGTGCCGGCGCTTTTGTTTGTGGAGAAGAAACTGCTTTAATGCAATCCATTGAAGGTAAAAGAGGTATGCCTACTTTGCGTCCACCTTATCCGGCTGCTAAAGGTCTTTGGGGAAAGCCAACCAATAATAATAATGTGGAAACCTGGGCAAATATCCCCTGGATAATTATCAACGGAGCCGAGGAATTTCACAAATTTGGAACGGAAAAATCCCCAGGAACCAAGGTTTTTGCCTTGGCGGGCAAAATTGCCGGTAGCGGATTAATTGAAGTTCCAATGGGAATTGCCCTTAAAGATATTATCTATAAAGTCGGCGGCGGAATGAAGACATCCAAACCCTTCAAGGCAGTGCAAATGGGAGGTCCTTCCGGAGGATGCATTCCGGCCGAAAAACTTGATACCATAGTAGATTATGATTCTATTACGGCTACAGGTGCAATTATGGGTTCCGGAGGAATGGTGGTAATGGATAGTGGAACTTGTATGGTTGATGTAGCCAAGTTTTTTCTTAATTTCACCCAAAATGAATCCTGTGGGAAATGTACTTTTTGCCGCATTGGAACTAAACGAATGTTGGAAATTTTAACGCGCATCACGGAAGGCAAAGGTGAATTGCAAGACCTAAACAACCTGGAAGAACTGGCAGAAAATATAATCAAGGGCTCACTTTGCGGTTTGGGACAAACGGCTCCCAATCCGGTTTTAACTACTTTGCGCTATTTTAAGGATGAATATTTGGCTCATATTGTAGATAAACGCTGTCCCGCAGGGGTTTGTTCTGCTTTGATAACCTATAAAATCAATCCTGAAAAATGTATCGGTTGCACTCTTTGTGCCCGAAAATGTCCCGTTTCCTGCATTTCCGGAAAAGTGAAACAAGTGCATACCATAGACCAAACTAAATGTATAAAATGCGGTTCTTGTTTTGATGCCTGTAAATTTAATGCAGTAGAAAAAGAATAGGAGCGTTGGAAATGATAGAAGTAATTTTAAACGGAAAAACAGTGAAAACGGAAGCCGGAATCACCATTCTGGAACTCTGCCGACGGCAAAATATTGATATTCCCACTTTATGTAATGACGAAGAACTAAATCCTTACGGTTCCTGTTGGGTATGTTTGGTAGCGGTGAAAGGCAGAAAGGGCTTTGTAACTTCCTGCGGAACTAATATTTCGGAAGGGATGGAAATAATAACCGAGAGCGAAGAAATAATCCGGGCACGCAAAATGGCTTTGGAATTGCTGATTTCCAATCATTATGCAGATTGCGTTGCTCCTTGCACAATTGCCTGTCCCGATCAAGTTGATATTCAGACCTATATTTCTTTAATTGCCAATGGCAAATTTCACGAAGCGGTGAAAGTGATTAAAGAAAGATTGCCGTTACCACTTTCCATCGGAAGGATTTGTCCCGCTTTTTGTGAAAAAGAATGCCGCAGACAAATTGTGGAAGAAAGTGTCGCCATTCGTCAGTTAAAAAGATATGCCGCCGATGTGGACAATGAAGATGTGTGGAATTATGTTCCCGAAAAGCTGCCCGCAAAAAATAAAAAAGTTGCCATTATCGGAGCCGGACCCAGCGGACTTACCTGTGGCTATTATCTTTCCAATTGGGGCTATGAAGTTATCATTTATGAAGCAGCTCCTCAGGCAGGAGGTTGGCTGCGTTATGGAATTCCGGAATTTCGTTTGCCGAAAGATGTTTTGGATGCTGAAATTGAATTGATGTGCACCAATGGAATGCAGATTGAATATAATGAACAATTGGGTAAAGATATTTATTTGCAAGACATAGCAGATAGTTATGATGCCGTATATCTTGCCATCGGAGCTCAAAAAGCTGTTCCAATGCCTGTGAAAGGTAGCGATTTGGAAGGTTGCTTTTTAGGGGTTGATTTTTTGAAAGCACACGCCTTGGGCAATTCACCCGATTTAGGACTAAAAGTAGCCATCGTGGGAGGAGGAAATACCGCGGTTGATTGTGCTCGAACCGCTATTAGAAAGGGTTGTGAAGTTGCTGTCATTTATCGAAGAACAAAAGCTGAAATGCCTGCCGAGCCAAGTGAAATTGTTGCCTGCGAAAAGGAAGGCGTGAAATTTTTCTACCTTGCCAATCCAGTTGAATATATTGGCAAAGGCGGACATCTAACCAGCGTAAAAATAGAAAAAATGCGTTTAGGCGAACCTGATAAAAGTGGAAGAAAAAGACCCGAACCCACCGGTGAATTTTTTGAACTGCCTTTTGATAGTATCATTGCTGCCATTTCCCAAGTTCCTGAGGTGGATATCTTTACGGAAGAGAAGAATTATGTTGCGGATAAAATATTGCCCGTTTCGCGTTGGCAAACGGCTATCGTAGATGAAACAACTATGTTTACCGGCTTAGGAAATGTGTTTGCCGGAGGCGATTTTAGAAGAGGCGCCGCCACCGCGATTGAGGCAATTGCGGATGGAAGAATTGCCGCAAAGGCAATAGATAACTTTTTGGCAACGGGAGAGATAGCTGCAGAAAATGTTCAGTTTGACAGTAAAAAAGCTAAAAGCGTGAAAGATATCAGTCCGGCAGAGTATTCTATTTTTACACCCAAAAAGCGGAAAGAAATGCCAGAATTGCCTTTGGAAGAAGCAAAAAATAGTTTTAAAGAAGTGGAACTGGGCTTTGGGGAAGAAGATGCCATCAAGGAAGCAAAACGCTGTTTGGAATGTGGTTGTTTTGTCAATGAGACCTGTTCGCTGCGCAAATATTGTAGTGACTATTTAGTAGATCCAGCCCACTTTTTGGGGGGCATTAATAAGCATCCGATTGATTACAGCCATCCTTTTATTGTGCGCGATGCCAATAAATGTATAAATTGTGGACGCTGCATTAGAACCTGTGCCGAAATTCAAGGTCCAGCCGTTTTGGGCTATATTTATAGAGGTTTTGCCACTTTGGTGGCTCCCGAATTTGGTGATTCTTTAACCAAAACCAGCTGCCTTTCCTGTGGAAAATGTGTAGATGTTTGTCCGGTGGGTGCTTTAACGGAAAGAAATAGGCACTTTAAATTCAATCCTCATCCCAAAGATATCTCATTGCAAAATTGTGCTTTATGTGGAGTTGGTTGTGAAATTCAAACCGAAACCCAAGCAGGAACCATTACCAAAATTACTACGCCGCAAAAAGAGCCCGGTTTTAATGGTAAGAATTTATGTTTTAAAGGTCGTTTCGGCTGGCAAGGTCTTTATGACAAAGATAGATTGAATGTTCCTCTGCTAAAGCAAAATGGTCATTTTAAAAAAATTAGCTGGCAAGAAGCATCCTCTCTTATAGCTGAAAAAATGGCATTGGGCAATTCCCAACGCTTTGAAATAAGCCCTTATATTTCTCTGGAAGAAATGCTAATGCTGCAAAGGGTTGCCGATAAATATGAAACGAAGCTTTGTGCCAATCCTGCCTTTGCCCATTTTAGCGATGCTTTCCTATCCTTAAAACCAGAAAGTGAACCCTATAAAATGCTGGAAAATTATGATGAATATGTTGTTTATGGAGAATTAAATCAGGTTCTGGCAACTTTAATCCGCTTACAGCAAAGGAAAGGAAAGAAATTAGTTCTGGTAAATTATCCGGAAAGCCCTTACCGTCGTTTTGCCGATGCTAACTATGCTAATTTGCAAGAAGTTCAGGCAACCCAGAAGACGCTCTTTGTCTATAATCAAAATCGGATTACTGAACAGGAAGCATATAATTTATGGTGTTTTGCCTCTAAAATAGGAACTGAGAATATACTGGTTTCTACGGATTATCGTAATCATCTGGGGTTTTTGGCTATGAAACCGGATTTTTCTGAAAAAGTTGCTGATTTCGTTTTAGGTTGGGGTATATATCCTGCTTTGGCTGATCAGGCAAAATTCAGCATTGCCATAATGAATTTCCAGGATGAAACTGCACCCGTGGATTTATTAATTCCGTCTCCCAGTTTTTTGGAAATGGAAGGAACTTCATTAAGTGATTTAGCGCAGGTAACAAAAAGTGTCAATCCTGCTAAATCCATACTTATCAATGAATTGATGCGTTTATTTTACAAACTGAAATGGATTCATCCCAATAGCGCAGAAACTCCTTTCTGGAATTATGAAGCGGAAAAGTTGTTGATTAGTTTGCAAAATTACGCTCCTATGAAGTTTGAGCCATCCTTTATTAAGCCAGAGAATTTGCAGAAAGGGATTAATGCTATCCCGGCGCAGGCAGAAAAATATATTGCTGACCTTTTTGAATTGCGTCAACAGCCCGCAAGCTTTTAATATGTATTTTTCACGCAGATTGCGCAGATAACGCAGATTTGATTTTAGCAACAAAGCTTTTAGGATATTAGGATTTGACTTTAGTAACAAAGCTTTTAGGACTGGATTTTAGTAACAAAGCTTATAGGATTTTAGGTTTAAGAGGATGTAAAACAAGAGTCCGACAGCACTTTGATATCTTATGCCTATACGCAAACCTTTTTAGGCACATATAATTAATAACGACAATAGCTTATTTTGGGTAGCCGGAGGACGCCTTCTCGACTTCAAGACCTCTCGACTCCTCGACTCCTCGACCCCTCGACTCCTCGACTTCAAGACCTTTCGACTCCTCGACCTCTCGACCCCTCGACTTCAAGACCTCTCGACTTCTCGACCTCTCGACTTCAAGACCTCTCGACTCCTCGACTTCAAGACCTCTCGACTTCAAGACCTCTCGACCCCTCGACTTCAAGACCTCTCGACTTCTTTTCACTTTTTTGCGGCGCTTCTGCGAGCTCCGGCTACGGAAGATTTGCAACCAAAATTATCACTGGGTTTCACTTTTCCAC
The DNA here is from genome assembly GCA_039680785.1 of Candidatus Cloacimonas sp. Lineage (NCBI taxonomy): Bacteria > Pseudomonadati > Candidatus Cloacimonadota > Cloacimonadia (SeqCode) > Cloacimonadales (SeqCode) > Cloacimonadaceae (SeqCode) > Cloacimonas (SeqCode) > Cloacimonas sp. (SeqCode). Next base: position 128 of record JBDKSF010000118.1, on the reverse strand, counting down.
TTTTCCACCTTTCCACTTTTCCCCTTTTTCACTTTTTTGCGGAGATTGAGCGAGCTCCGGCTACGAAAGATTTGCACCCAAAATTATCACTGGGTTTCACTTTTCCACCTTTCCACTTTTCCACTTTT
>JBDKSF010000117.1 GCA_039680785.1 Candidatus Cloacimonas sp. | reverse complement strand
GTTACGCGAGCTGGGTTCAGAACGTCGTGAGACAGTTCGGTCCCTATCCTTCGTGGGCGTAGGAAATTTGAGGAGCACTGCATTTAGTACGAGAGGACCGATGTGGACGAACCTCTGGTGTACCGGTATTGATGCCAATTGCATTGCCGGGTAGCCAAGTTCGGTACGGATAACCGCTGAAAGCATCTAAGCGGGAAGCCAGCTCCGAGATAAGATTTCCCAATAGAGAGGGTGGAGACGACAACCTTGATAGGTTACAGGTGTAAGCGCAGCAATGTGTTAAGCCGAGTAATACTAATAACTCGATTGACTTTCATCATTTTATTTTATTCTATGTATCCCCTTTCTCATCTCACGGATAACTATTGCTAACAGCAGAGTGAGCTATAGCACATCAACAAAAGAAGGATATAGCAAACATTATAATAACTTTTTCGCCGTTAGCGATGGTGGTTATAGCAGCAAGGATACACCTGTTCCCATTCCGAACACAGCAGTTAAGCTTGTCTGCGCCGATGGTACTGCATGGGCAACTGTGTGGAAGAGTAGGTCACCGCCATCGCTAACGGCGTTCTTTATAGCTTGTACAAAATTGCTAAAAGAAAAAAATAAGCCAACCTATCCCATTAACATTGAAGACATCATCAATCTTTAACTTGACAAATGCCAATAACTAAAAGAAATGGATTTGTATTTAGCTAACATAAGGGAGAAAAATAATGAAGATAGATGCTCGTAAATTAGAGAAGTATATGCGTTATTTCTTTATTCTGTTAACTATCTTAGTAATTGGTTACAATTTGTATTTGAGAGAATGGGAAACATTTTGGTCGGCAGTTATGACTCTATTGTTATTTCTGTTACCCTCAATTCTGGAGAGAAGGATTGATGTTAAAATACCTACCTCATTTCAGATTATAATATTGCTGTTTATTTTTGCTTCTATGTATTTAGGTGAGATACACCATTATTTTTATCGTTATCGCTGGTGGGACAGGATGTTGCATACGGCTTCCGCAGTAATTTTAACTTATTTTGGATTTATTCTAATTTATTCTATGAACAAAGATTACAAGGTAGATATGAAATTAAGTCCGAAATTTATGGCGCTTTTTAGTTTTTGTTTTGGAATAATGATATGTGCTTTGTGGGAAATAATAGAGTATGCCATTGATTCGATATTAGGGCTTGATATGCAAAAAGCAAGAAATCTGCAAGATATTTACGGTTTTTATGATACTCGTCTGGGAGTAAAAGATACGATGAAAGATTTGATTGTTGACACTATTGGTGCACTTGTAGTTTCCGTGATCGGATATTATCATTTGAAGAAAAGAAATGAAGACGATTCAGCTTTTTGGTCTTTGCATAAGCAATTTATCAAGGATAATCCAGAATTATTTGGAGTAGAGGAAAAGAAATAGAAAAGGCAATTTAGTTACAATGTGATAGTATGAAATTGGCAAATTGAGAATTAACTACACACAAAATAATACGATACAAAATCCCATAGAAAACATAAACAAGGAGTTAACCCAGATCATTCAGAAATAGATAGGTAAAACTTATTTTCTTAAAATAGGCAGGAATTGAAGTTCATAATTATTTTTTAAGTGATTTCCACTGAAATCGGTCGTTTCAGTAGTAATAAGCAGGATGTGAGATTTATAGTTCTCCAGTTCTGTAGTTGGTTGAAAACGATGAATATAACCAGTAGTGGTTAATTGTTTTAACGGTATTTCCTTATTCCCGCACAACAATTTTGCTTTGATATTGGTTTTGGGGATAATTTCATCAAAGCGAATTTCCAGAATGGGAGACAGAGTATTTATAGAAGCACCGTTACGAGGATTGGTAAAAGTAATTTGTGGAGCCAAAGTATCGGGAGCGGGTTTTGCCTTAAAATTGCTTTCCAATTTACTACTGATGTTATTTTTTCTGTCCTTCACACCGGTAAGGGTTAACTGATAATCCGTGCTATCCATTTTAGCGGTTAGCAAGCTAATTTTATTGAATTCAAATAATTGATATGATATAGGTAAAGTAGATTCTTTAGATTTTATGCTAATATTACTAATATCAACAACATCTTCGCTTAATTCTATCAGTAGCTCACGGTTACTGACAACTTTTATTTTGTTTATTTTAGGTAGAGTAGTATCGGCATAAGCCATTCTTATATTTAAAGATGCTGGATATGAATCAGCTGATATTCCTTCAAAATAAGGTTCCGTGCCCAAGTCATAGCGTCCATTCAGATTTTTATCGATGTAAGTTCTCAGGATATGTTTTTGCAGGTTCAAGTTATCAATAACATACACATTGCCCTTAAGAATACCGTTTAAAACCAAAAGTGAATCGGGTGAGTAGAGCGATAATTCCACGGGCAAAATTTTATCAGTAGGTTCTTCATATTCAATAGTTCCAGCCAAACGATTGGTGGCAAGTTTACCACAGCTGAAAATAAGAGTTTGATTACTTTCCAATGAATTGCCGCGCAAGTCCTTAAGGCGTTTAGTTAGGGTAATAAAATAATTTGTATTTTGCTTTAAGGGCTCGTAAAAACGGATTTTAATGTTTTCTCTATCGAGGGATATTTTTTTGTTTGGGACCGGAGGATAGATATAGATAGAATTTGCTAAAGTATTTCTATCCACCGGTTTAGAGAAGGATATCTCAAGTAATCCGGATGAAATATCCCCATATTCTACAGGAGAAGTAGCAAGCACAGCAAGTTTATCAATATCTTGAGGACCTCCGGTAGGATTTCTTTTATTTCCACATCCGCTTATAATAAACGATAGTATAAATAGATAGGATAGATAATATAATAATTTACTTAATCTCATTATACATATCCTTGCTATTCATAATATACTTACCAATAACATCGAATTCCACATTTACAAAATTACCGGGTTTTAGGGAGCTCAAATTTGTATGTTCAATAGTATGTCCAATTAAAGCAACACTGAAATAATTGCTGTATATATCCGCTATAGTTAAACTTACACCATTGAGGGCAATAGAACCTTGGGGAGCCATCAAATTTCGTTCTTTATGGGGCATTTCCAAACGCAGATAGTTCGTTCCTTTAATATTCAAAAGCGTTAGCAAACGCAAAGTTCTATCTATGTGCCCTTGCACAAGGTGTCCATCCAAACGGGAATTGAGTTTTAGCGCTCGTTCCAGATTTAATGTATCGCCAATAGTCCAATTCTTAGCGGTGGTTTTTTCCAGTGTTTCATTCATTATCTCGACCGTAAAATATTTAGGATCGAAGCCAATAACAGTAAGGCAAATACCATCACAGGCAACGCTGGAACCTATTTTCAAGTCATCAAAAATGGCCGGTTTGCAGATGCTAAAATTGCGTTTTCCCTTATCAGGACGGATTCCTGCAATTTTTCCAGTTGTTTCTATGATGCCAGTAAACATTTTATTGAACAGTATATCTGCGTTTCCAAGCGTTGGCTAAAGTGTTTAAATTACTATATTCCAATTCTGCTCCGAAGGGTATACCAGTTGAAAGACGAGTAATATTAATGTTTGAATCTTTCAACAATTCCCAGAGAAAATGGATGGTAGTTTCACCTTCCGCAGAGGGTTTCAGGGCTAAAATCAATTCTTCCGGATGCAGGACATCGATCCTTCTTAGCAGCATAGGGGTATTTATTTGTTCAGGTCCGTAGCCATCCAAGGGCGAAAGGAGATGTCCTAAAACAAAATATCTACCGTTAAATTCATTCATTGTCTCCAGAATCTGGATATCAGAACTATTTTCCACTACACAAAGACGGCTGTCCAGTCGGTCCAAAGAAGTGCAAAAAGGGCAGGGATCCGTTTCGGAAAGCATATTACACTTGCTACATATCTTAAAACTTTCTACGGTTGTTTTAATGGTATCTGCCAACTCAAGAGCGAAATTTTTATCCTGAGAAACCAAATACCAAGCAAGACGCTGAGCGGACTTTCGGCCAATACCCGGAAAACGGTTTAGGGACTGAATTAATTTTTCTAAATTTTCCGAAAAGATCATTTAACCCATACCGGGAAAATTCATACCACCGGTAACTTTGCTCATTGCACTACTGGATGCTTCATTTACATTATTTATAACTTCTTGAATTGCTGCCGTAATAAGGTCTTCCAGCATTTCCACATCTTCAGGATCAACAACCTGAGGATCTATTTTCAAGGATACAATTTCATACTGACCGTTCATTTCAATTGTAACCATTCCACCGCCCGCGGATGCAGAATAAACTGTTTTAGCCATTTCTTCTTGTTGTTTCATAATTTCTGCCTGCATTTTTTGGGCTTGTTTCATTATTTGTTGCATATTTTTTCCACCGGGAAGCATATATCACTCCTTAGTATATAGTTTTGTTCTCTTTCTTACGATTTAGTTTATTCGTCAAGAAAAACATTTTTTGGGGTTGAAAAAGCCACAGTAAAACCTACTGTTGTCTATTTTTGTTTTTTGTATTTCTGAAACTCTTTCATAAGTTCATCTTATCTATTTAAGGTGGATATCGAATCGCTCTTTTCTACCATACTTTCAGGATGCTGAAATTTTCTATCTCACTACAGGCATTATCACCTTGTGTTGCAGTTACGCTTCAGTAACATTTCCGTAACGAGATAACAGCATTGTTACGGCAGTGTTACTGGGTCATAAGAGAATCCTCTGTGCCATAAGCAATTAGCTAATACCAAAGGCAGGGACAAAAAACAAAGGAGATTGGCAAATTGTTTTGTTAGTGAAAAGATCGCTGAAGTTTAAGAAGGCAACGACAGACCAATTGCCTGATTCCAGTTTAGGCGTTTACAGTAGGTATTTATTAAATGATCAATACATCTTTTCCATTTTATCAAGGTGGCATTTGTCAATTATCCTGGCATCATAATGTTTTTTCGTTTTTCCGTTTGAAAAAATGATGGGAATCGCCCCATTTATCATAGCCAATTGTTTCTCCGATGGCATAAATGTGTTTTTCCAATTCTTTCTGAAACTGGATGGCAGTTTCATTAAGTCCCGGTTTGCCTTCGTAAAGCTGATAACCTTTTCTATATTTAGTATCCGTAATATTTGGCATTAAAACATTTGCCCCGGCTTTCAGCCCTAATTCTCTCCCTTCCGGATGAAGTGCCTGAAGAGCTGTTGTGGATGCAATATTGACATCTTGTAAGGTTATGCGGCAAACAGCGATCATTTTCAACCCCAAATTCAATGCTTCCGTAGGGTTAAAACTATCTATCAAATTCTTAAAAGGCGTGTTATGATGCGGTATAAAAGGACCCATCCCCAGCATATCTATATCTTCATCAGAGAAAAAAAGAATGTCATTGGCTAAATCTTCAATGGTTTGACCCGGCAGACCTGTCATAACTCCTGTCCCAACTTGATAACCACATTGCCTTAAAAGATGCAAACAATTTAGTCGGTGAGCAAAACTGTGATTGGCCGGGTGGAGGGCTTTGTATAATTCTGGATTGGATGTCTCTATGCGTAATAAGTAACGATGAGCTCCGGCCTCAAACCATTGCTGATAAACTTCTAATTCCTGTTCTCCCAGCGAAAGGGTTATGCCAAGCTTATTATCCGACAATTCCTTGATGCTTTTTACCAATTTGGTAATAAAATCGATCCAGGGTTTATCTTCTCGTTCCCCTGCTTGGATAACTATTGATCCATAATGGAAATCGATACAGAGTTTGACTTCTTCCATTGCCTCTTGGAAACTGATCTGATAACGATTGACTTCTTTATTTCCACTGCGAATTCCACAATAATAACAATTCTTTGAGCAGATGTTACTTAGCTCTATTAAACCCCTTAAATAAACGGTGGTTCCTACAAACTGCTTTTTGATCTCGTAAGCTCTTTTATATAAAGATGCAAGATTCTCTTCTCCTTTTGTGGAGAGAAGCTCCATTAGTTCCTTTTTATCTGGTCGCATACATTTCTCCTATTTACAATATATACTAATCCATCTTTGTCGTTTGGCAAATAAAGGATATTGATTCCACAAAAACACTGAAGCAACATAAATTTCATATCATATTGTTATACAGAGAGATATTGGCATTTATCCGCTCCTTTTTCCATATCCTACTAAAAAAGTTCTTGACAAGCAAGCGAAATTGATTATATTGGTATGTGAATGCTTACTAACATAAGGAAATTATAATGGAACTTACAGTCAGACAGAAAGATATATTGAAAGCAGCCATAGCCATTATTGCTAATCAAGGTTATGAAAAATTAACCATCAAAAATTTAGCCACCAAAATCGGAGTAACTGAAGCTGCTTTATACAGGCATTTTAAGAGTAAGCGAGAAATCGTTACAATGATTTTGAGCTATTTTGAGGAATTATCCACCCGGGTTCTAAATGAAATTTATGAATCAAACAATGCTCCTCTGGAAAACATAAGAAAATTTGTAGAAGATAGATACATTCTTTTCGGCAAAAATCCTGATTTGGCTAAAGTTATGTTTTCGGAAGAATTGTTTAAGAATGACCCAACTTTTAAAGGTCAGTTTCAGTGTATTATGCATAAACATAAACAGGCAATGGAAAGTTATCTTATTCAGGCACAAAAAGATGGAATCATCAGAAAGGATATATCCTCGCTTCAATTATTCCGACTCATTATTGGCTCTATGAGGTTTACTATTACGCAGTGGAATTTATCGGATGGAGCTTTTGACCTTCCCACAGAGGGTTCTGATTTGTTTGAGTCCATCCTAAAACTAATATCAATAAAAGAAAAAGATACCATAACAGAATAAAACACAAGGAGTAAAAAATGCAAAACCGAACTTGGCAAGAAGTAGAGCCCAAAGTAAATGCCAATGGCATTAAAGGAACCAAAATTTATGACGCGCCTGAAGGAGAAATAGTTCATCTAAACTTAGCTCCCGGGGCACATTTGAAAAAACATATCACTCCCGTGAATGTGGCCTTTTATGTTCTGGAAGGAACAGCTACTTTGGAAATGGGAGAAGAAAAACAAAATTTTCCAAAGGATACTTTAATTGAAAGTCCGAAAAATATTCCTCACGGCGTTATTAACGAAGGGAATAGTGTTTTAAGATTACTTGTAATAAAAATGCCAAAACCATAAAAAAGGAGAAAATGAAATGAGTATGTTTTGTTATCAATGTCAAGAAACCGCACGCAATCTTGGTTGCACTGTTCGCGGGGTTTGTGGGAAAAGTGAAACCCTTGCCAATTTATTTGATCTCTTAATATTTGGATTAAAGGGTCTTGCTTATGCTTCAGTTCACCTTCAAGAAAAAGGTAGATATTATCCTGAAGATTCTATTTTTGTGATGGGTGCCCTTTTTAAGACCATAACTAACACAAATTGGGATGAAGATAAGGTTCGAGACACTATTGAACAGACATTGGCCTTGCGCGATAAACGCAAAAAAGAACTATGTGATTTGATGGGCGGAAAATGTGAGACCTGTCCAGAAGCGGTAACCTTTCAGCTAAAAAGAGAAGAATATGATGAATTTGCCAAAAAAGTGGGCGTGCTGAAAACTGAGAATGAGGATATCCGTTCTTTGCGGGAAACAATTATTTACGGACTGAAAGGAATTTGTGCTTATGGTGAACATTCTGCTGTTTTGGGTTATCAAGATGAGGAAGTGAATAAGTTTGTAATGGAAGCTCTGGCCGCAACTTTGGATGATACTTTAAGCGTTGATCAACTAATCCAATTAGTTTTGAAGACAGGCGAAAATGCCGTTAAAATAATGGCTAAACTGGATGAAGCAAATACAAAGACATACGGTAGCCCTGAACCCACCAAAGTTAAGCTGGGCGTAAATAATAAACCTGGCATTTTGGTTAGCGGTCACGATCTGAAAGACCTGGAAGAATTGTTGAAACAAACTGAAGGAAAGGGTGTGGATGTTTACACTCACGGAGAAATGCTTCCAGCTCATTATTATCCTGCATTTAAGCAATACAAACATTTTATTGGTAACTATGGAAGTTCTTGGTGGCATCAATTGGAGGATTTTGAAAGCTTCAACGGAGCCATTTTAATGACTACTAACTGCCTGGTGCCTTTACGCAAAGAAAATACTTATCTGGATAGATTGTTTACAACTGGTATGGTAAATTATCCAAATGCCGTTCACATCCCCGAAAGAGAAAATGGCAAAGCAAAAGATTTTACGCCTATAATTGAACGAGCTCTTAAATGCCAACCCCCGAAAGAAATTGAAACCGGTGAAATTATAGGTGGTTTTGCCCACGACACAGTTTTGGGACTGGCAGATAAAATTATTGAAGCGGTTAAAAGTGGAGCCATAAAACGCTTTGTGGTTATGGCTGGATGCGATGGAAGAATGCCCAGCCGTAATTATTTTACCGAAGTGGCGGAAAAACTTCCGAAAGATGCTGTTATTCTAACTGCCGGATGTGCCAAATATCGTTATATAAAACTTCCTTTGGGTGATATTAACGGAATTCCCAGAGTTTTGGATGCTGGACAGTGTAATGATTCTTATTCTTTGGCAGTTATCGCACTGAAACTAAAAGAAGCGTTTGGACTGGATGATGTAAATAAGCTTCCTATCTCGTTTGATATTGCCTGGTATGAACAAAAAGCTGTGGCAGTGCTATTGGCATTGCTCTATCTTGGTTTTAAAAATATTCGTTTGGGTCCAACTCTGCCTGGATTTTTGTCGCCTAATGTGGCAAAAGTGATAATTGAGACATTCAATTTGCAACCAATCACAGATGCAGAAAGTGAT
>JBDKSF010000116.1 GCA_039680785.1 Candidatus Cloacimonas sp. | reverse complement strand
CTAAGGAGAGTGATGGAATATGCTGACCTTAAAAAAGCAAACTACATTACCATATTTACCGAACATTATTATGTCTATCTTTACCAGACAATCCACTTTGCCGTATTTAAATAGTATAAATAGACCTTTCTTAACAAATCCAAGCAGATTTATGTATCTCTTTCTACAGAACATAAATATACCTTTTTTAACCTTGTATTTGATGATTATCAATCACAAGAAAAAACTCTATGGGAGGATATCGTGAAAAAGACATTTCTATTGTTTATCATAGTTCTCTGCTCCATAGCACTCTTTGCCCAAAACGAGGATTGGCTCTGGGCAAAGCAAGCCGGTGGAACAGATTATGATGAGGGCAAGAGCATTGCTGTTGATGTAAATGGAAACAGCTATGTTACCGGTTATTTTGCACAAAGTGCTACTTTCGGAGCTAATATCTTGACCAGTATTGGGGAAGTGGACATCTTTGTTGCCAAGTTGGATAGAAACGGTAATTGGCTCTGGGCAAAGCAAGCCGTAGGATCAGGTGTTGTTCATGGCTATGGCATTGCTGTTGATGCCAATGGAAACAGCTATGTTACAGGTGGTTTTTCTGGTAGTGCGACCTTCGGTACTACTACCTTAACCAGCAGTAGCTGGGGCGATATTTTTGTTGCCAAGCTGGATAGTAACGGTAACTGGCTCTGGGCAAAACAAGCCGTAGGATCAGGTTTTGTTCATGGCTATGGCATTGCTGCTGATGCCAATGGAAACAGTTATGTTATAGGTAGTTTTTATGGTAGTGTTTCATTTGGTAATATCCCTCTATTGAGCAATGTAGAGAATATATTTGTTGCTAAACTTAATAGTAATGGTAACTGGCTCTGGGTAAAACAAGCTGGTGGAACAATTGATGTTTTAGGTGGTAGTATTGCTGTTGATGCTAACGGAAACAGCTATGTTACAGGTCGTTTTTCTGGTAATGTTTCATTTGGCACTATCCCTCTGATTAGCAATGTAGAGAATATGTTTGTTGCTAAACTTAATAGTAGTGGTAACTGGCTCTGGGCAAAGCAAGCTGGATGTTCAGATTGTGATATATGTTATGGCAATGACATTGCTGTTGATGCCAATGGAAACAGCTATGTTACAGGTTTTTTTGTAGGAAATGCTAATTTCGGAACTACAACATTGACCAGCAGTGGAAATTATGACATCTTTGTTGCTAAATTGAACAGCAACGGTAACTGGCTCTGGGCAAAGCAAGCCGGAGGGACAGATATTGATTTTGGCAATAGCATTGCCGTTAATGCTAATGGAAATAGCTATGTAACCGGTAATTTTTCTAGTAGGTATGCTACCTTTGGCACTACTACCTTAAATGGTGATATGTATGGTCGTAGTTACATATTTGTTGCTAAGATTGATAACAATGGTAACTGGTTCTGGGCAAAGCAAGCCGGGGGAACAGGTTTAGATTATGTCAAGAGTATTGCTATTGATACTAACGGAAATAGCTATGTTACAGGTTGGTTTTATGATAATGCTACCTTCGGAGCTACTACCTTAACCGGTAGTGGGGATTATGATATCTTTGTGGCTAAATTAGGAGAAGGAAATAGTATAAGTTTACCTGATATTATATCCTTTAACGGCATCCATTCTATCTATCCTAATCCGTTTAATCCCCTTACGACTATTGACTATGAAATAAGTATGCCCGCAGATGTGAAAATTGAGGTCTATAATAATCGGGGTCAATTAGTGCGCAGTTTTGCCTTGGGATATAAAGAGCAGGGAAGTTATAAATTAACTTGGGAAGGAGAGGATAATAATGGCTGCCTCTGCAGTACCGGTATTTATTACATTAGAATGCAGGCAGGAAAAGAGATTTACACCAAGAAAGCAGTGCTATTGAAATAAAAAAGGGTAGCCGGAGGACGCTGCTCCTGTTTTTCTCTCACAGATTGCACTGATTGCACAGATTAAAAAAGATAATAGGTCTGGGATGAACAGGATTTAAAGGATTTTTTATAATTAGCCACCGAAGTCACCGAAAGAATAACTTTGAACTAAGAACTTCTGCACTTTGAACATGGATATTCTCTCACAGATTACACTGATTTCACAGATTAAAAAAGATAATAGGTCTGAGAGGAACAGGATTATAGGATTTAATGGATTTCTAATTTAAAGTTCCGTTAAGGACGACAGGTACTAACGACGGGTTTTAACCCGGCGCAATAAAGAACAAATAATTTAGTCCCAGCGGGACGACAGAAAATTAATTATTGCCGGAAGTTGCTCAAGTTGGCATTTACCACTCCTAAAGAAAATTTGCCAGCTGGAAGAACATACCAGCCGGCAAAGTCAGATAAAAGTATAAATCAGTTAACTGCTATAATGCGATAGAACTGTCTCGGATTAGTAATTTCGGTCGTTTCCCAAAATAGTCCGGTGATATTATCCGCTGCCAAAACCCAGTCCTGTGGAAAACTGGCATACGGCAAAGCCGATTTATAGACATTGTAATGCGTAGCGCCAGACACCTGTTGCCAGGAAATTCTAATTGTAGTGCTACTGATTTGGGTAATCACCGGTTCGGACATAACAAGTGCATTTAGAACGAAATTCCAAACGGGGAAGGTTATATTGTTCAAGTTGCCCGCTCTGGTCCAATTCTCTGGATTATTTATAGCAGTTCTTATTTCAGCAATAGAACCTGTTGTAGCGCCATTATAGACACCATCATCCACTTCTGTGGCAAAACCCAAAGCATTTACTCCCAAAGTTAAAGTAGAGGGAAGGTAAGAATTATTGTTATTGACAGTACCTTCGGTCAGCCAACCCGTGGAAGAAATTGCAGATATGAAAGAAGGCGTCTCAAGGGTTCCCTGGAAGGCAATAATCTGATCGCCATCATTGGAAAGACCTTCTACGCCGGGACTATGGATACCTTCAGTGGTAAAGGTCTGCCCTTCAACCAGATGAATAACTTCTCCTGTAGCATAAGAGCGTCCTACTCCTCTCCATTCATAAAGTGCTTCATTTGCCAGAAAAGCGGTTCCATTATATGCTTTATCGGTAAAGTAAATCTTGGTATTTTCCTGAATATCTTTCAACAGCACGAAACTGAATCGGTCAGGTGAATCGGTAGCATATTCTACAAAAGCCAAATCTCCCGGTAGCAAAACAGAACCAACTGGTCCTGTAGAAGTGATAAATTGAACAGAAGGTGCATTGGCATCAACTTTGTAATTGATGGTTTCGCCGCTATTAGTATAGGGAAAGATTTTGAAATAATAGGTCTGATTTTCTTTTAGTCCATAAAAAAGCTGCGTCTGAACGCTATAACTGACATTTTTACTAAGCTCCGCATCGTTTTCAGGAATGCCATCCACAGGGTCTGCAATATCTGCTAAACTTACTTCACTACCCTTAATTAAATAGCTGTTTGGAAGAGATGTTCCGGTAGAATCTATCCAGTTCAGATATGTCTGATAGTAAGTAACACCAGCAGTAGTAAAGGCAACGGGATAATTTGTCGGTTCTGGGAAGATAGTGGAGCCGCTTACTTCAATTTCCTGAGGAATAATTCCACCCCCGCTATGGCTAATATTGCCGGTATAACTTCCACTGACGCTTGGCTGAAAAATAACCTGAATAGTTCTATTGAAACCGCCATTTAAGGCATATAACTCTATAGAAGAAACAAAAGAACCACTATCGGAAAACCGCAGAAAAAAATACTGAGGAGCAGTTATAGTTATACTTCCGCTTACATTGGAAGCAACTAACTGATAGGTCTGAACTTCAGAAGAAGTTCCCGGCAAGGCATAAAAAGGTTGTAAATTTGCAGTGATTTCAACATAAGGAGCACTTGAAATTCCTTCTACAATTATATCATCAAAACGCCATTTCCCTCCATCATAAGTGCTACTGGGATTGGAAGGCATATAAAGAGTGTTTTCTGTATCGCCAAAAGCGGAAACAAGCTTAAAAGCCAGATTGGGATTGTTATTTATCTCCGTTATAGAACTGGCATTAAAAGAATTGGGAAACCAGCTGTCACCGCTGGTAGCATTGTATATGTCTGCCTGAATCCATACAGGTTCTGACACTGTTCTATCCAAAGTGTAAAAAAGCACAGCTTTATTTGCGGATTTATTGCTGTGCCGAAGCGCCCAACTAATAGATATATTTCTAAAATTGGCGGTGGAAACATTTATAACTATTCCTGCTGTCATATTATTCGTCCCCTGAGCAGGATAACTTGTTGTGCTCCAAGCTAATCCACCATTATAACCAGTATTAAAACCGTCATCGGTTACCCCTCCGACTATTGAAACGCTTCCACTGCCGGTAGATGGACTAAGAGTATTTTCAAATGTCCAAGCAGAAATAACAGTAGCATTTAGTGCAGCACCCATCAATATGAATGCTATAAACAAGAACTTTTTCATTTTTGCTCCTTATTGGATGATGCAGATCTTTTTGCTGAATTGTTTGCCGGCAAATTGAGTTCGGATTAAGTATATACCGCTGCTAATGCGGTTGCCGTTTTTATCGCGTAAATCCCATTGATTTTTACCGTCTGAAGCCATTACATTCTCGGTAACTAACTGCCCTTTAAGATTATACACTTTCACCCGGTATTTATCTTTGGCACCTTTAAGATTGATATTTAGCGCATCTCTAACCGGATTGGGCCATACTTCAAAACGCATAACAACCGGAGTAATAGAATCATCACTGTTGCCAGTAGGGTAATTTTGCGTTCCTGGCGTAACAGGATTCTCAAAATCAGTTCCAAACTTAACCCAATTTTCACTGCCATCGGGATATCTTCCATAAGATATATCACTGGCTAACGCTAAATCCTCTGTCCAAGCAATATGATCTATCAAAGTTAACATATCGGGCGCTATTAAATAAACCGCATCCGCAGTAGCGCTTAATTTAGTATTGATATGCAAAGAACCTTGGTCAAGGTCTTCATCAAACCAGATTATTTTATAGCCACTGGCAGGTATAATCGTTTCGGTAAATCCCGTAGGAATCTGAGTTAAAGAAGTTCCGGTGTCAGGATAATGATCATCTGTAAAATAATAGCCCGCTAAATCAACTTCAAAATTATTAGGATTATAAATTTCTACCCAATCCTCATATTCACTGTTTTCATCCATAACAGTTGCAGTATTGGAAGGCATTAATTCATTGATATACAAAATGGGAGCAGAATAACCAATTACAATTGTATATACTGGCGATTGAGTGACTCCTGAAACATTATCTGTTGCCTGAATCCTGTATTTGATGATAGAACCCAAAGCAAAAGGCCCGATTTGAGCTGTGTAGCTGTTTTCGGTTAAACTCATTGCAACGGTGTTCAAAGTCCAGTCCGAAATGCCATACAATAATTGCACGCTATTTATGCTCCCATCGCTGTCACTAACACTGGCAGATATGGTTATGATGCTGTTTTCATCTGTGACAAGTGGGTTATAAGCAATATTTTCAATAACGGGAAGCGTATTCACAGTTCCTTGATTGGAAGCGCCAGGAGTGCAAGGATTGGTTTGCCCCGTTCCAAATAAAACCCAATTATCGGTTCCATCTGGTAATCTGCCAATTGATCTGTCATCAACATTTAAATCGGTTGTTTCAGTCCAAATATAGCTATCTACGAGAGTGACACCATCGCTATCAATTAAATAAACAGCATCTGCCCCACCCCCTAATTTATCATTTATATGTAAAGGACCCTGATCAAGTTCTTCATCATACCACACAATTTTATAACTATGCGCCGGGATAGTTGTAACATCAGGATTAGTTGTCGGAATTTGAGTCCAGGCACTTATCCCGTTGCTGTAATGACTATCAGTCATATACATTCCACCTAAATCTACAGCATAATTATTGGGATTATAAATTTCCACCCAATCGTCAAAATCGCCATTGGGATCTGCAAAAGAGGCATTTTTGGCCATAATTTCATTGATGAATAACTCTCCCGTGAAACTGGAAACAGCAATGGTAAAATATTCATGTTCCGCTCTGGCAGGAAAGAACATACCCTGCGAAGAATTTTCTGCCCAGAAGTAATAATTTATGTCACCATAAGAAATGGGAACGCTTATTCCATAAACGCCATCATTGGCTGAGCCATCGGAATGAGCTCCATCATCAAACATTTGGTAATAAGTAAATTTGCTTGCTATGTTTTGTCTGATGCCCAGCTGAGCATAAGTAGCATTGGCAAAAGTAGCTGTAAATTGAAGAGTGGAACCCGGTTCGGGATTTTCAGGACTGTAACTTTGAGCAGCCATTGTCGGAATAGTTCCCGCAAAATTAGTATTACTTAAAAGATAAGTAGCGCGGGCATTCATCAATTGGGTAATGCCAGGAACGGTTTGTCCCCCTCCGGGACCTCCAGAACCACCTCCAACCTGACTATTTAGGTTTGCTTGAAAATTGGCATAGGTATAAAAATAATTGGTATCGTTTTGCACGGAAGGTCCGCAAACACTTTGCAATTCTGCCGCCCGAGTTGCATACCAGCCATTGGAAAAATTCTCCTCTATCATTGTTCGCATATGAGCAATATACATCTTTTTGTAATGAGAATTATTTAGAACATTCTTCAATAGTAAAAAAGTGCTACTGGTGGAATTGCGCAAAGGATCCAAATTTTGCATCCCCGAAACGGAACCACCCTGAAATCCACCAAAGGACATATTCAAATCCCATAACAGAGGGTTAATTCTATTATCTGCATCCCCAAAGAGATAAAAATTATGAAAGACATTGATGGGTGCGTCCAGATTTACCAACAGATTGTCAAAGGCACACATCCATAAGTTTTGATCCACATTCATCACCTGGTCTATATTGGCATAATTGTTTTGGAGCGTATTGGTAAAATTGATCAAAGTGTTCCATCCATAATCAGATTCCAAACCATAGTATTGCATATACGCAGTAGAATCAGCACCCAAATAACCCCAAACAGTCACAGTTCCCATCGTATTTGTATCACACTTAAACCGTGGTTTGCCTGAAGTATGAAAATGTTCAGCCATAAAATTGCTATCCACATCTTCCACGGAAGTATAAACACCAATGAGGACATTATTCACCCAAACATTGGCATAATTGGCTTTACAAGCAGGCATATATTTACGGGCAATTTCATAAGAAAGTGTCTCCCGCACAAGAGAAGGATCGGAAAAACCATTGGCAAGCTTAATAGTTCCATATTTTCCGTCTATCAGCTGATCCTCAATTATATGATCCACCTTAATATTGAAAGGATTTTTGTTGCGATTTGCACTGTAAGAACTGTTACCTTTATAACGAACTCCTACACTGTCATAAGTTACTCCATTAATAATTGCTGTGCCAATCAATCTATCTTCACCCGCCGCATACAGCTGATCAAGAATCTGATCCCAATTGGATTGTGTAAAAAATAATTGAATTGTATTCACGGTTCCCATATCGTAAAAATCTGTTTGAGCTTGCATACTAAAAACAAAGCTAAGCATTAAACAGAGAACAAGATATGCTTTTTTCATATTCACCTCATCTAAAAAAAATACAGGGACTGCTTTCCACAATCCCTGTATTTGATACTCCCAGGATTTAAAAATCCTGCATATTTTCTTAATTTAATCTTTTAGATAGCTCAGCACTTGGTTTGCCTTATTGATAAAACTTTTCAGTTCTTTGCCAGTAAAGGGTTTTTGCTCCAAAAGCGATAAATCGTGAATATAGGAGCAGAGTGTTTTAGCTTCTTCATTTTTCCCTTGCATACTGAGATTAAGAATCTTTTTTATCACTTCATTATCTCGGTTTACTACCAAAGTATGGTATTTAAGCATATCGGAAGAAGCATTTTGATGAGACAGCATATCCATATCATGCCATCTACGCATATATTCACTGAAGACAATCATTGAAGGTATATCTGCACTTTTTAAGCTCTTCACTTCCACTTTAATTTCGGTGAAAGCATTGTCCAGAAGAGCTTTCATTGCTTCCGAGCCCAATTCTTTTCGCACATTTTCGGGCAGTTCATAGGGCTTGATAATGGTTTGTTCATCATTCTGAATAAGATAGGGGCTTAAGATAGTGGCAGCATTTGGATACTTTTTTAAGAAATCCGCATAGCTCTCTTTGCTGAAATTGGCTTCCACTTTTTGATCCAAGGCATCGTAAAATAGCTCTTTCAATTTATCTTCCGAATCACCTTCTACGCCTTCCTTATTCACTATAAGGTCATTCACTTCGCTATCAATTCGCATAAATTCTATATTACCCAGTTTATTTTCCAGCTGTTGATAGAGATGAGTATCCAAAGGACTGTTTTGGAAAATAACCTCTATTCCTTGTTCCTTCATTAAATTCAAATAGCTTACCTGAGTATCTTCACTGGCTGCATACCAGATTTTGGTTTTTTCCCCTTCACTTTTATTGCGAGCTTTGTATTCTTCAAGGGTAACATAATCGCCGCTGGCAGTTTTGAAAATAATGATATCTTTCATTGCCTCAAAGAAATCATCCTCTTTCAGCAAGCCAAATTTGATAAAGGCATTGATATCTTCCCAATAACTTTCATACTTTTTACGGTCTTCCTTAAATGTGTTATTGAAGTGGTCAGATACTTTCTTAACGATATATTGGCTGATTTTTTTCACCTGTGCGTCATTTTGTAAAAAGCTGCGTGATACATTCAAAGGTATATCAGGAATGTCAATGCCGCCTTTCAAAAGTAGTAAAAATTCCGGAATGAGGTCTTCCAAATTATCAGCTACGAACACATTATTACAATAGAGTTTCACTTCGCCTTTGAAAAAATCCGGCTCGTTACGCAGTTTGGGAAAATAAAGAATACCCTTTAAATTGAAAGGAAAATCCACATTCAGATGAATCCAAAAAACAGGATCCATATAATCGTGAAACACATTCTTGTAAAATTCTATATATTCTTCATCTTTCACTTCGCCCGGTTTGCGGTTCCATAATGCCTCTTTTTGGTTAACTTGCTTATCCTCAAACATTATTGGACAGGGCATAAAATTGCAATAACGCTCCAGAATCTCTCTTATCTTTCCCGCATCGGCATATTCCCCATTTTCTTCATTCAAATAGATTGTAACGGTAGTCCCTATTTCTTTTCGTTTGCCTTTACTCATTGAAAATTCAGTACTTCCATCGCATTCCCAAAAGGCCGGTTCACTTCCTTCCAAATAAGATAGAGAATCAATCGTCACTTTGTCCGAAACCATAAACGCCGAATAAAATCCCAAACCAAAATGACCAATCATATTGTTCTGGACATCCTTATATTTGTTAATGAAATCCTCGGCTCCGGAAAAAGCTATCTGATTGATGTATTTTTTTATTTCATCCGCCGTCATCCCAATGCCGTTATCAATTACTTGAATTGTCTTTTTACCTTTATCCAGCTTCACTTCCACCTTCATATCCTCTTCCTTGAAATTGGAATCGGCATATTTGCGTTTGGAAATGGCATCCACCGAATTGGATATTAGCTCTCTTAAAAATATATCGTGCTGCGAATATAGCCATTTCTTAATTATCGGAAAGATGTTCTCAGTATGGATACTTAAGCTGCCTGTTTCTTTTGTTTTCTTGTCTGCCATTTATTGTATCTCCTTATATGGTTTAATTCAATTTCTGATGATATAATAATCAGCTTAGAGATTTTGTCAAGTATTTTTAGCAGTCAATGCCACGGACTGCTAAAAATAAATTGTGGTTTTTGCCAATATCTGGCTTATTTTATTTATGAAATTCTACTTGACTAATTTATGCAATGTTGCGTTTAGGTAATTATGAAATTTTAAAATTTTGCTAATATGGGAGTATAGATGAAAAGAATTTTAATGTTTATGCTTATTCTGTTGCTGGTATTGCCTTTGGCAGCAGTAATTCATGAAACCGCTTCCTTAAAACATTTCCTTTATGGCACCGAGCCCAATTGTGCTTATGACAATTGGATTTCGCATTTAGCCGAAGGAGTGGCTATTCAGGGATACAATACTTATGCACCTTATGATAAACAGACCAATGGTTTTGGAGATTTTATAGTTCCTACGACTGATCAACTGAATACTTGGGGATCTATCGTAGATTTATTTTTAGACGGCTTGCTGGATGAAGCCCAAACAGCCATTGAAAGTGCCGGATATCCTTATCAGGTAGTTATTTTCGATGATACGGACACTAATATCACCTATAGGATTTTACGCGAAATTCCGGATAGCAGTTATGTTGATAATAACGGCACATTAGATAGCTATGATGATGAAATTGGTGCCTTTTGTTACGGGTGGGGACTTTATATATACAATCCTTCCGGAGCCAGACCTATTATAGTTACCGCTCCCCATCCTTGTGATGATTTTCCCTCTCCGTCTTTTGCTTTGGAGGCCTTCCAAATCTGGGACGGTCAATTTTTACTGATTAATGGTGCAGGCAGAGAAGTTAAATGGACCAATGTAGGAACTTATACCAATTCTAAATCCATTTCTGATCCAACCCGTTTGACCAATCATCCTTTTAATATCTGTTATAAGAAATTTGCGGATAAGATTAGGGCTGAGTTCAATCACCGGGAATTTTCACCTCAAATTCACACTTACGATTGGAATTATCACGCCGGCTATCCCAATGTCCAAATTTCTGCAGGGAACAATCGTATGTGTCCCAATCTTCCAATAAGAGACCTTTCCAGCCGCAAACTGGATATGATTAACAAGGGCCATCATATAATGATTCCGGCAAATACTGTGGGCTTTCACAGCGATGTTTATCTGAATGATTTTTACGGAGTGAATTATTCTACCTATCCCTTTGTTTTCGATGACGGTGAACATTCTTACGCCGTAAATGATTACATAGATTTACCTGCCTATTCCCAAAACTATCAAATGATTTACACTCTTACTGGTTGGACTGATTATGATGTGTTTGAGCCCTTTCTACATGTAGAAATGGACGAATTGCCTAATTCTTATGATTTAACCGAAAATACTTATAAATGGTTTTATGGCTGGGATGAATCTACCCAACACTGGAATTTTGACCATTTATTTGATAATTTCCGTCTCTACTATTTGCGTTGGGTTTACGATTTAAACAGTGTTTTAGATGAAACATTCCAGCTGAATGATCAGCTCGTTCCGCCTTCTCCAACTGGCTTTGCCATTTACAATCAGTCCTTGAATTCCATCACTTTGAAATGGGATAAGGTTGATTGTTACGATTTTGACACCTATGAAATTTTGTATGCCACTGATCCAATTGGGACAGATAATTATCAAATTTTTAATCGCAACAATAATCCCGTTCTGGCTTCTCCTTCTTGTTCAAGTGTAACGGTTACGGGTCTGAACAATACTTCCAGCTATTTCTTCAAAATTCGTGCCAAGGATAAAAACGGCAATGAATCGGTATTATCCAATCAAATAACTACAATTCCCGCTCCTGCCAATATAGTGTCCTTCACAGTTTACGGTTTGGATAACGCAGTTCGTTTATATTGGGGCGTTGGAGGTCAAAGTAATAACCAGGGCTTCAAGATTTATCGTAAAACTCCCGAGCAGACAACATATACGATGATAGATTCATATCTTACCAATTCCGCTCTTACTAATCCCACTGCCAGCAGTTTCACCTATTGGGATTATAATGTATCAAATGGTCAGAATTGGGATTATATGCTCAGTTGCACAAATACCAATAACCAAGAATTTTTCTATAATTATCCTGCCTCCGCCGCAGTTAGAGCCATTCATTCTTTATATTTAAGAAATAATACTTCCACTTTAGTTGACACTCTCAATTTTGCTCAGAATCCTTTTGCGTCCGATGCTCAAGATACATATTACGATATTACCAAAAGTAATCCTTCCGGCAGCAATTATCTCTGGGGTGGTTTTTGGGAAGCGTATTGGGGAAATAGTGGAACATCTCTATCCAGAGAAGTGAAAGGAAATTATGATACATCCTTGGATATAAAAAGCTGGACTATCAGAATCAGGACAACCGAGCTTAATACTCCTCTGTTTTTAAGTGCTTCCGCTAATTTTAACCGCTCCGAAAAATTATACATATATGATTCTTACAATGGAACTTGGCACGATTTATTCAGCAGTCCGTATCAATTTACTTCTCCCAATACTAATATCAGAACAATGACTTTGTATTGGGGAAATCTGCAACCCAAAATAACTCCTACGAACCAAACCAACCGTTTGTACCAGGGAGGAAATAATGTCACTTTCCAATGGTCTTCGCAAAATTCCTTCCTCATAGATCATTTTAACTTGTATATTAAAAATGATACGGATAGTTTATTCCTTACTTCCAACCTTCCCTCATCGCAAACCAGCTGGACATATTCTATTCCCCAAACGCTGAATATGCAGAAGGCGCGTTTTTACATTGATTGTTATGCTACAGATGGTTTGATGACCACTTATGCCTCCTCCTATATTTTTGCTTTCGTCCCCAGAATGGTTTTGCATTATAATGAATCAGGATGGCAGACGCGCTCGCAGATTTGGCCAAATTTAACTCCTACCATCACCAGTGTATTTGGAGAGGGATCAACGGCTTTAGCTCAAGGAGAGAACGATACCTGGCAAGAAAGTACCGATTTCTTGTTTAGTATAGCGTATTGGGTAAATGCGGCAGACATTAATTTTTATAGTTCCACTGCGGATATTTGCCCCACCGAAATAAATTCCTACCCCCTTGAACCCGGCTGGAATTTCGTTTCCAATCCCCATTATTGCAGCTATCCAGTTCAGAATTTGCGTTTTCTGGTTGGCTCCACTCTCTTTCGATACAGCGAAATGATTGCTCAGAATCTAATTTCCAGAGCCGTATTTGTGTATCGAAACGGCAAATTTCAAGCGGTAGATACAATACTGCCCTATGAATCCTTTTATATTAAGTATTATAGCGATCAGTTGCTTAATACCAACATTAGTTTCTACCCCTATTTTTCAGCTCCGGATATTACTCCTCCTGACAATTACTGGCAGTTCAATGTTTCTGTTTCTTGCCCTGCGAGCGATGCAGATGAATTTATTTTGGGAACGAATCCCGTTGCCACTGATGGCTACGACTTTTATGTAGATTTACCGGCGGCTCCCGTTAAACCATTTCCTTCCGTGTGTGCATATTTAAGCCGAGAAACCCCTGAAGATGCCAGTTTTAAAGATAAAAAACTCAGCTGCGAATTTCGTGAAGCATTATCTTCCACCGTGAATCAGGAAAAAGTATGGCATTTTAAAGTTATTTGCCCTACAACGGATCCTCTCGACTTTGCACTTTCCGATTTGCATCTTCCCGCTAATTACACTATTAGAATCGTTCTTGGAGAACAGTCCTACACCTATGGAAATCTCACAAACTTTACTTTTATCCCTCCTGCTCCGGGAACCTATGAGGGCTTGATCAGAGTAACCAATTATCCTGTCAGCAATGATGATCCAATTCAAAAACCGATCTCCCAAATGGCAATTTACCCCAATCCTTTCAATCCTGTTACCACTATTTCCTTCCAGACAGCCAAAACTCAGGAAGTATCCGTAACTCTCTATAATCTGAAAGGACAAAAGATTCGCACTTTGCATAAGGGTATTTTGAGCACTGGCGAACATAAACTAATTTGGGATGGAAAGGATAATTCCGGCAGAACAGTTAGCAGTGGTGTCTATTTTGCCCGCATAGAAACGGGAAAACAATGCTTAACTCGCAAACTTTTGTTGTTGAAGTGAGGATAATGCCCAATACCCATAATTTAGCATAGGAGCTTATTAACAGATTCACTAAGGTAGCTTGTCTGACCCATCTGGAAAAGAAAGATCCTACCTAAGAGAAGCAGAGCCCTTATGTCCGAAGAGAGAATAAATAGTATATCTGATCATATACTATGAATCAGTGATTTACTATCACATTATTCTCTTGGGCGTTATCAATGTATCCGGCTTTGTCAGAAGAGGTCTTGCGCTTTGTTTTTCTTTTTACCGATGCTTATTTCTTTGGAGAGGAGGTTGGCAAAGCAACAGTATATCGATAATTTTGCTCATTTTGTCCCAAGCAAAAACACAGATGTAAAGCAAATTGTCATTCAGAAGGGTAAGAACAATATTCTTGTTTTTAGCTACTATACTCCCTTGTAGTAACCAAGAAGATTATCTAACGACTCTGTAACACTTCCCTAACACTTCCGTAGTCCCGTTACTGGATCGTTACTGATTTGCTTCTTTAGTATCCCTTCGGGAAGTAGGCAATTAACCGCAGAAGTAAAGTCCGATTGTTTTAACTATGTCACAAAGTTCGACATCAATACATATAAGGATAATGCGTGGAATATCGACAACTTATACTTCCCTGTTTTAAAAAAGGGGAAATCTAAAAATAAAGAAAAAAGATATTGACAGAAGAATTGAAATTTATAATAAAGGACTTATTGAAAAATACAGCATAAAAAATTATGTGTTACATTAAGAATAAATACTTTTATAAGGTTATTCTTAAGAAGGAGTTATTATGGATGAATTAGAAGAACCTCAGAACACAGAAGAAGTGGTTAAGAATGGGAAAAAAAATAAACTCTATGTTGGATGTCTAATATCTCTTATAATTATTATGAGAAAGGAATTATAGTTAAAGATTGGGAAACTGGAGAGACAATTAGTACAAATTTTGAAAGGAAATCTCTTAAATACGGTGAATATTCTGGTGATAGTATCACTTATATTGAAAAAGTAAAAAACAATACACAACAACGGGCTAAACGCTTATATGACAAATACGGATGGGATAAGCAAGAATGTATAAATATAGCAAAAGGTTACATCTTTATGGGTATGACTAAAGAACAACTAATTACAGCTTGGGGTAGACCAAAAGATATTAATAGAACAGTAACAATGTATTCAACTCATGAACAATGGGTTTATGGTGATTTTGGACCTTATGTATATTTGGAAGACGGTGTTGTAACATCTTGGCAGGATTAGAATAATTATAAAAGGATATAAATATGAAAAAGATTATCTTTATATTAATAACTCTAATCAGTTATTTACATTGTTTGGCTTTCCCCGTTAATGAGCCTGTAATAGATGAGTTAACTTATATAAATAATTACAATTTATTGTTAATCAATAATAGAGTTATAAACGACGGTAAAATTGTATGTGCTGATTCCAATAATGTTTATATAGAAATTGAAGATGAAATGATGTTATCAATTCCCAAAAGCCAAATTATAAAAATTACTCCTGACTTACCCTTTAATTCATTTATTTATTATGATTACTTATATGGTTATTGTAATTGGAATGAAGAAAATATTAGAATATTTAATTTAAAACCATCTTGTAAATACATTATACGAGCATATATAAACGATATTGATTGCTGCGGTGGGGTTACAATAAGTATAGAATTATTGAATTTATCTAAAAATAGATTAAAATATGCTCTATATAATGTAAAATACTACAATGCAGTAAATGATTTAATATATAATGAAATAGGCGACTATTCATATATGCATTTAACTATATGCCATTCTTATGGATACCCCACTTTTTAGCAACTACATTTATTGCAATACGCCTAATTCTATATTATTAATAGAAAACAAATAGACATAATATAATACATTATTATTATGATTTATTCACTCCAAGTATGTTTGAGAACTTTTCAATATACCGTTTATAGGTATACAACCCTCCAGTAAGGAAGCAAAAGAAAAATTAACCGTAGGTGGTTAATTTAACGGAATGATAGTAAAAACCTTATCCGATACATCATAAATATCTCTATCGGCAGTATTACAAACTTTTATCAGACAATTTTTAGATGGATTATTGGGCACCAACCAATCATATTTCCCGATTGCAGCATTTATAGGGCTGGTCTGAACAGGTAGCCAGTTTTTACCTCCATCTATACTATAATCAATTACCACAGTAGAAACTTCTGCTGTAATTGACCAAAGTATAGCATATATGCTATTCACTGTTAAATATTCATTACCATTAGGGGCAATTACAATAATATAAGGACGGATGGTAAAGGGATTATCACTTACATCCCAAATTGTATTATCATCAGCATCAGAAATCCTTATTAAGTATTGACTGGAATTAATATCGGGTAAATACCAGCTAAAGCTACCAGAATAATAATCAGCAAAAATATCATTGGCTATGGTTATCCAGGAATTACCTTTATCCGAACTGTATTCCAATTTTAGATTACTGATATAATTTTCTGACCAGCTAATATTCTTTCTACTTTTAGTTCCCCATATTTCCCCACCATTGGGACTGAGCAATTGTAACTTACAAATGCTAAATGCCTGATCACTCCAATCATAAATAGCGGGCTGGGCAGAATCTGATACTTTTAAATAGCAGGTAGAAGCACTTATATTGGGAACAGTCCATTCATAAGTTCCCAAATTGGCAGGAAGAGCAGAGGCAATACTATTCCAGGTAACACCAGCATCACAGGAATAAGCTAAATTTACCATATTGATTCCTGATACTGTCCAATTGATAGTATAGTTCCTTCCTGCTTGCAGCTTAGAATAATTAGGCACCGTTAACGATAAAGAATAAGGTACGGAACTGCTAATAGTGAATGTCTCATCCGAAATATCAAAACAATTACTGTTATCTGCATTTATTATTTTAATTAGGCATTGATTGGAGTTTACATAAGGCACTGTGAAAGAAAAATTGCCTAAGGTCGCCTCAACCGGACTGGAATTCATAATTATCCAATTTACCCCATTATCAAATGATAACTGGATATTTATATAATTGCCTATATTGGATATATTGGAATTCCAATATACGGTCATTGTGCTTCCTGTCCTCCATTGTTCTCCTCCATTTGGAACTAAGACCTGATAAACAGGTAAACCAATTTTGGAGATAAAAATATCTGAACCATCACTACTTTTTAATTCAGTAGTACCAAAGGTAGGACTATTCCCAAAATTTCCTGTAATATAGCTGTTTCCATTAGCATCAACAGCAATGCTACAGACTTTTCCCTCAGCTTGCTTTGCCCAGAGCCAGTTGCCGTTACTGTCAATCTTGGCAACAAAAATGCCGCCATAGCCACTGCTAGTTAAGGTAATAGTGCCGAATGTAATATTACTACTATCAAAACTACCTGTAACATAGCTGTTTCCTTTAACATCGACAACAATGCTATAGCCATAATCTTTACTTGTTCCGCCAGCTTGCTTTGCCCATAGCCAGTTACCATTTCTATCCAGCTTAGCAACAAAGATATCCGGTGCCCAGCCATTGCTGGTTAAGTTAGTAGTTCCGATGATAGCACTTCCTTCAAAATTTCCTGTAACATAGCTGTTTCCTTTAGCATCAACAGCAATGCACTTGACCTCTTTATCATTTTCTCCCCCGACTTTCTTAGCCCAGAGCCAGTTACCTTTACTATCCAGCTTAGCAATAAAGATGTCAAAAAAAAACATACTACTACTGGTTAAAATAGTATTGCCGAAGGTAGCACTTCTACCACCAAAATAACCGGTTACATAGCTGTTTCCGTTGGCATCAACAGCAATTCCATTACCTTCATCAGTACCTGTTCCCCCGGCTTTCTTTGCCCAGAGCCAGTTACCACTACTATCCAGCTTAGCAACAAAAATATCATCCCCTCCACTGCTCGTTAAGGTAGCAGTACCAAATGTTGCTATTCCATTAAAATAACCTGTAATATAGCTGTTTCCGTTGGAATCAACAGCAATGCTCTTGCCCAAATCATTACTTGTTCCACCGACTTTCTTTGCCCAGAGCCAGTTACCATTGCTATCCAGCTTGGCAACAAAGATGTCACCCAAATCACTGCTGGTTTAGATAGTATTGCCATAGGTAGCACTACTACCATCAAAAGTCCCAGTAACATAGCTATTTCCGTTGGCATCAACAGCAATGCTATTGCCCAAATCAGACAATGTTCCCCCGGCTTGCCTTGCCCAGAGCCAGTTACCGTTACTATCCATCTTAGCAACAAAGATGTCATCATACCCACTGCCGGTTAAGGTAGTAGAACCAAAGGTAGCACTACTACCATAAAAAGTCCCAGTAACATAGCTGTTTCCATTGGCATCAACAGCAATGCTATTTCCATAATCATCACTTTTTCCTCCGGCTTTCTTTGCCCAGAGCCATTCCTCTTTTTGGGCAAATAGCATTATGGAGCAGAGAACTAAGATAAATAGTAGAAATGTCTTTTTCACGGTATCCTCCTGTATATTTTTATATTTCTATTTGGTTTTAGAAAAACAAAGGAATAAATAATGTCTATTTTTGCACGGTAAATATAGTTCAATGTAGCTTTGTTTGTTAAGATACACATTTCCGTTTCAACTCCTTTATTTCCTTTTTCATATTTTCTTTTAAAATTTTTCTTGAAAACCTGTCAATCTTTTTTTGGTGTGGTCGTAGGTGTGTAGCCGGAGCTCGCCGTAGCTCCGCATCCTGTATAGTCGTACCTCGCTGTAGCGCCTCTTTTCGTTGCAGCTTGAATTTCAGAAAGGGGAAAAAGTGTGATAGTTTGTTGACTAGTATAGCGTCCATTATTTAATGTTGCATCAATAAGATATTTGGTTATCTTTTCTATATATCAGATTTAAAGAGGAGAAAACCATGGAACAAAGACGAAAGAGACCTGCATTAGTGATAGACA
>JBDKSF010000115.1 GCA_039680785.1 Candidatus Cloacimonas sp. | reverse complement strand
TTGGCTTTATTGGTCACTCTCCCACTTTGGGGCGGAGATATCACTGGTGACTGGCAAGATTGTTATGTTTCGGCTGTGGAACAATTGCAGATGATTACCCAATCCGCGGGTATGATTTACGGTGTGGGATATAAATATTTTGTAAAATCCACCGATGGTGTAAATTTTCAAAATGTTATGGTGGCTGACTGTGACTCTTTATACCTGGAATCATCCTATATGGTTTCTTCTACGGTTGGTTATTGCGGGGGTTATATCTACCATCCGTCTGACTGGACACTGACCCGTCCGGTGTTATATAAAACCACCAATGGCGGTCAGAGTTGGGTCAGAACTGGACAGCTGGAACAGCAACCGGGGTTCTATTCAGTTGTGCATATTGAATTCATCAACGGACTGGAGGGTTATGTAGTTCTTAACGCCCTTATTTATATTGATGGTTTAAAGATTTATCGGACCACCAATGGTGGGCAAAGCTGGACCTTGGTGTATGGTTTAATACCTAATTGTGCCATCAGCGCTGATTTTTCGCCTGGTTTAATGATTGTTGGACAAAATGCGCCGGAAGGTGCGTTGGTTAGCTCTGATGGTCTAAATTGGCAATTTCATCAAGTAGGGTGGTCGGGTATATCTTACGCTGCGTCAGCCCTTGTAAGCGAGGGCAGGTTAATAGTAAGATGTGGCGAGGGTCTCCTATATTCAGATAATGCAGGAGATGATTGGGTTGGCTCAGATCAGAGCCAACTGGGTGACAATTTTTCAGTGGGTTTTTGGACTTCTTGTTCATTTAGCTCACAGGGTAACAATATTTATACCATCGCTGGAATTCGGAGCGGTGAAGATCTTTATCCCGGGGTCATCCGTTCACTAAATAATGGCAGCAGTTGGCAATGGATAGTTCAGCCAACTGATATGCCTGATCAATCAGGTCAAATATACGGAATATGTTATTGGGGCGAGTATATTTATATCGCCCATAATCTGCATATTTACCGTATGTATGTGGGACCCCCTGTTGCCAACGATGACTCAAGCACCCCGGCAATGGAAGTAAATTGTACTTGCTACCCTAATCCATTTCGTGGTAACACCAACATCGCAATTAAGCAGATAGACAATAGTCCAACTACTATTGCCGTCTATAATTTCAGGGGACAGCTAATTCGGACCGTCGTTAATCAGCAAGTATTATCGCCCGGTGAACATACATTCGTTTGGGACGGTAAAAATGATGAGGGTAAGCCAGTAGCGGCTGGAATTTATTTCTACAAAGTGACGGCGGGTAGTTTTTCTTCTTCGCGGAAAATAGTTATGCTGAAATAGCTGCTCTGTCCGTTGCAGATAAGGATTGCACGCAGAGGACGCTGATTACGCAGATTTAATAGCTCTCACAGATTACACAGATAGCACAGATTAAAAAAAGAATAGGTAGGGGATGAACAGGATTTTAGAGATTTTTGGGATTTAGTTATTAGCCACCGAAAACACCGAAGTCACCGAAGATTTTTCACGCAGAGGACGCTGATTACGCAGATTTGAATAGGTAGGGGATGAACAAAATTTTAGAGATTTTGGGGATTAAAGTTTTGAAACAAGGATTTCAGGATTTGTTCACGAAGATTTAAGTTTAGAAACAAGGATTTTAGGATTTAAGGATTAAGAGGATTCCGAATAAAAGTTCCGTTAGGAACGATACATACTAACGACGGGTTTTAACCCGGTGCAAATAGTAATAGATACAATTAGAGTCCCATCGGGACGACAGATATTAGCACTGGGTTTTAACCCGGCGAAAATAGTAACAGATATAATTAGTCCCAGCGGGACGACAGATATTAGCGACGGGTTTTAACCCGGCGAAAATAGTAACAGATATAATTAGTCCCAGCGGGACGACAGATATTAGCGACGGGTTTTAACCCAGCGAAAAAAAGGAGGGTTGACCTCCTGGTCAACCCACAACAAACAAACTATTAGACCATCCTAAAATTTAGCGGAAACTGCATAACTCGGTTGTTAGGGGAACGACGAGATGTCGTTCTTCCTTGTAAACCATAACAAACAAACTATCAGACCATCCTAAAATTTAGCGGAAACTGCATGACTCGGTTGTCAGGGGAACGACGAGATGTCGTTCTTCCTTGTAAACCATAACAAACAAACTATCAGACAATCCTAAAATTTAGCGGTAACTGCATAACTCGGTTGTCAGGGGAACGACGAGGACGTCGTTCTTCCTTTAAAAAGTACTTTTTGCTATCTGTGTAATCTGTGAGAGCTCTTTTTTCTCTTTGCCCTCAGCCCTCTGCTAATAAAATCCTTGTTTCTAAAATTTACACCCTACCCATATTTTTTTCACCACCAGGCAGGTATATAAAAAAATAACTTGACTGAGCACAACAAGCCGATTATATTGTAATTGTTTGATTTTATTTACATAGATTGTGCGTAATGAGGATTATTAGATGCTTTTTAAGAAGCGGAAATGACTTGAGTTAGAATATAAGCACCAATATTAGGAACTAAATTGCGAAGCGGACTTCATAAGTTACAATAATAAACAAAAAAGCACAGGAGGCATTAATGAAAAAGATGATAATTCTTTTGGCTTTATTGGCCACTCTCCCACTTTGGGGTGGAGATATCACTGGTGACTGGCAAGATTGTTATACTGCGACCTTAGAACAGTTGCAGATGATTACCCAATCAGCTGGGCAAATTTATGGAGTTGGATGGAAGTGCTTCGTCCGGTCTACTGATGGGATAAACTTCCAAAACACCATCGTTGATGATCGGGATTCATTATTTCTGGAATCATCCTACATGATTTCTTCTACGGTTGGTTATTGCGGGGGTTACATCTACCATCCGTCTGACTGGACACTGACCCGTCCGGTGTTATATAAAACCACCAATGGCGGTCA
This sequence comes from Candidatus Cloacimonas sp., assembly GCA_039680785.1. Lineage (NCBI taxonomy): Bacteria > Pseudomonadati > Candidatus Cloacimonadota > Cloacimonadia (SeqCode) > Cloacimonadales (SeqCode) > Cloacimonadaceae (SeqCode) > Cloacimonas (SeqCode) > Cloacimonas sp. (SeqCode). The sequence continues at coordinate 37,433 of JBDKSF010000115.1, read as the reverse complement.
GAGTTGGGTCAGAACTGGACAGCTGGAACAGCAACCGGGGTACTATGTAGTTAATCATATTGAGTTTATTAACGGACTGGAGGGTTATGTAGTTCTTAACGCCCTTATTTATATTGATGGTTTAAAGATTTATCGGACCACCAATGGTGGGCAAAACTGGACCTTGGTGTATGGCTTAATGCCTAATTGCTTCACCAGCGCTGATTTTTCGGCTGGTTTAATGATTGTTGGACAAAATGCGCCGGATGGTGCGTTGGTTAGCTCTGATGGTCTAAATTGGCAATTTCATCAAGTAGGGTGGTCAGGTGTATCTTACGCTGCGTCAGCCCTTGTAAGAGAGGGCAGGTTAATAGTAAGATGTGGCGAGGGTCTCCTATATTCAGATAATGCAGGAGATGATTGGGTTGGCTCAGATCAGAGCCAACTAGGTGACAATTTTTCAATAGGTGGTTGTATGACGGATTGTACTATGACTGCTATAGAAGATAATGTCTATGTGGTCGCTGGCACTTGGGATGGTAATGATGGTTCTTCTGGTATCATCCGTTCACTAAATAATGGCAGCAGTTGGCAATGGATAGTTCAGCCGGCCGATATGCCTGATCAATCAGGTCAGATATACGGAATATGTTATTGGAGTGAATATATTTATATTGCCCATAATGCGCATATTTACCGTATGTATGTGGGACCCCCTGTTGCCAACGATGACCCAAGCACCCCGGCAATGGAAGCCAAGCTTACTTGCTACCCTAATCCATTTAGGGGTAGCACTAATATCCAAATTAAACAAGATGACAATAGTCCAACTACTATTGCCGTCTATAATTTCAGGGGACAGCTAATTCGGACCGTCGTTAATCAGCAAGTATTATCGCCCGGCGAACATACATTCGTTTGGGATGGTAAAACTGATGAGGGTAAGCCAGTAGCGGCGGGAATTTATTTCTGCAAAGTGACGGCGGGTAGTTTTTCTTCTTCGCGGAAAATAGTTATGCTGAAATAGCTGCTCTGTCCGTTGCAGATAAGGGTTGCACGCAGAGGACGCTGATTACGCAGATTTAATAGCTCTCACAGATTACACAGATAGCAAAGATTAAAAAAAGAATAGGTAGGGGATGAACAGGATTTTAGAGATTTTGGGGATTTATTGATTAGCCACCGAAAGCACCGAAAGCACCGAAGCCACCGATGGCACTAAAAAATACAACTAACTATATAAAACGGCTGTAGCTCTTTACTGCAGCCGTTTTTATTTTGCCAAAAATGTAGCTGATTTCTCCTGTAGAATACAAAGTTTTATTTGGTAATCATCAGCACTTTGGTGATGGCTGTATAGGATTTTTTATGATAAGTGAAGGCGATTTCATCCTGGGCAGAGATATCGTCCTTAGAAAAGAAAGCATCAATTGCGCTAAATATCAGCTCAAAATTTCTTTTCAATTCCCAGCTTTTGGCTGGATTCTCTTTATCCAAAAGAATGATAAATATCCTATTATCGGCTCCAAACCTTTCAGCGCCTTGGTTTTCATACATCCATACAGCCAAATCCAGAGGATTCTGCAAAGCATCAGCTATGTTATATTCTTTGGGGATATAAGTTATTTTTAAATCAAAGGGTTGCCCGGCAAAGAAAAGATCAATTCCTTTTATATTCTTGATAGTTGGAATAACTTTAGGATGCGCACCAATATGTTCTTCAATATAAACAGTAGTCCAATGATTAAACCAACTGCATATTGCATAATTGGTTACATCATCATGGAGAGTAAGTTTTACATGGTTGATTAAATCATCGTAGTGACAATATCTTCTTACGAACTCTTTTTGTATTTTTTGATCCAACCCTCCTTGGGTAGTGCTCCAGGCGAAATATTTCACTTTAGAAACTTCATTTCTTAAATCTGCATCTGAGATAAGTTCTTTCCGTTCCTGTATTTTTTGTAGATAGAGGGTTTTAATGAAAGCATCAATAATATTTTCAGGGGGTAGGGGTAGCATTTCTAATATTCTTTTTATGATTTCTGAGGCAGAACCTTTTGGGGAAATGCCAAGATTAACTGCTAACTCCTTTAAATTCTCGCTTTTGATACTACTCAATTTCAAATTCAATAATTGTTTATGGCTGAATAAAGGCATCTTGTTCTCCTAATTATTTCTTCTTAAAAAGCATTACATATTCATGTTTAAAAACATAAAAACCACCTACCAGGGCTCTATAACGCCAAAGTTCTTGTTGATTTCTTTTTGCCCGGGTTTCTTCAAAGTTCTTCACAATAATACTTTTAAGTATGTAGCCACTATTTAAAACCTCCTGCATACAATTAAAGCCCAAAGGTATCCATTCTCCTTTGGAATACTTATCTCCAATAACCAAAATGAGATAGCGTCCTTTTTCCAAATAGGGCGTTACATTATCAACCACTCCTTTAAACATTTTCAGGAATTCCTCTATCGTCTCAGCATTGGAAAGGTCATTTTTGTCATCTTTAGAAAATTTGATAATATCATGATAAGGCGGATGCATAATAAGAAGCTGAACTTTTTCAGTAGCATATTTATTTAATGTTGGCTCAATGTCTATTATTCTGCTGTCCCCGATAAGTATATCACTCACTACATTATATTTATTCGGTTCTGTTTTTATTAGCTGTTCTGCCTTATTTGCAACTTCTGCATTCAATTCTATCCCTATTCCATTTCTTCCCAATCTTTTACTTTCAATAAGCGTAGTTCCACTTCCTAAAAAAGTATCTAAAACCCAGTCCTCTTTTTTGGTATATCTCAGCATCATTTGATGTGGAATTTGTGGAACAAAATTACCCCAATACCAGCCCAAATGAGCTCCGGAAGTATTTCTTTTATCAAATAACCACAAACTATCGGTTAGAATTTCGTCATATTCTTTCCAGCGAAGCAGATTGATATCGTTAATTTTGCTTGTTTTTTCCTTTTTTATGCCATTTATTAAACGCTTCAGGTAATATTGTGCTCTCTCCAATGTCTGGGATTCCATAATTTGTTCCAATTCGGAAAGGAGAATATCTCTCCGCAAAGAAATTGTATCTCCGTTTGCCTCAATATTTAAAAGTCCCTCTTTATCTTTGCTATAATTGGTTATAATCGCTTTTAATTCAGTAATTCGGTTTTTCGTTAGGACTAAATTAGATGTTTTTTGAATCTCTACCAGGACTTCTATCATCTTTACCTGATTCAGTATAACCCAAACTGAAGATTTTGGATTATCTTCAAAAATAGGTATTGTGAGTTGGTTTGCTTCATCTATCTTCATGTTTTCTTTTTTCCCACTTATTCATAATACAAAACCTATATGGCATAATTGAGATAGTAGTCAAGCTCTTTTTTTCGGTTCGGAATTAGGGGATTTAGTTATTAGCCACCGAAAGCACCGAAAAAACCGAGAGCACCGAAGATTTTGCACGCAGATAACGCGGATGACGCAGATTTAATAGCTCTCACAGATTACACAGATAGCACAGATTAAAAAAAGAATAGGTAGGGGATGAACAGGATTTTAGGGATTTTGGGGATTTAGTTATTAGCCACCGAAAAAAACGAAAATAGCTCACGAAGATTTAAGTTTTGAAACAAGGATTTTAGGATTTAAGGATTAAGAGGATTTAGTTATTAGCCACCGAAAACACCGAAGAAACCGAGAGCACCGAAAATTTTTCACGCAGATGATGCAGATTGCGCAGATTTAATAGGCAAGGGATGAACAGGATTTTAGAGATTTTGGGGATTTAAGTTTAGCAACAAGGATTTTAAGATTTGTTCACGAAGATTTAAGTTTTGAAACAAGGATTTCAGGATTTAAGGATTAAGAGGATTTACAGGATTCCGAATAAAAGTTCCGTTAGGAACGATACATACTAACGACGGGTTTTAACCCGGCGAAAATAGTAACAGATATAATTAGTCCCAGCGGGACGACAGATATTAGCGGTGGGTTTTATCCCGGCGAAAATACAGGAGGGTTGACCTCCTGGTCAACCCACAACAAACAAACTATTAGACCATCCTAAAATTTAGCGGAAACTGCATAACTCGGTTGTTAGGGGAACGACGAGGACGTCGTTTTTCCTTTAAAATATCCTCTCACAGATTGCATAGATAACACAGATAAAGGTCTCACGAAGATTTCGCAGATGACGCAGATTTGAATAGGTAGGGGATGAACAGGATTTTAGAGATTTTGGGGATTTAAGTTTTGAAACAAGGATTTTAAGATTTGTTCACGAAGATTTAAGTTTTGAAACAAGGATTTTAGGATTTAAGGATTAAGAGGATTTAGTTATTAGCCACCGAAAACACCGAAAAAACCGAGAGCTCCGAAGATTTTGCACGCAGAGGACGCAGATGACGCAGATTGCGCAGATTTGAATAGGTAGGGGATGAACAAGATTTATGGGATTTTGGAGATTTTAGATTTCAATTAAATAAGCTGGTTTTCTGATTGTTATATATGGAAATGGAACTTAAAACGCATTAGTTTTGGCAATGGAAAATGAAACAAAGACAAAATTGACAAAAATTGTGTATTTAGATAACTTCCATACAGCATAATAAGTTGAGGTTGGGATTAACCCCTCGACCCCCAGACCTCCAGACCCCTCGACCCCAAGACCTCTCGACCCCAAGACCCCTCGACCCCTCGACTTCCAGACCCCCTCGACCCCAAGACCTCAAGACCTCTCGACTTCCAGACCTCCAAACCTCTCTACCTCTAGACCTCTCGACCCCAAGACCTCCAAACCGCTCGACCCCAAGACCCCAAGACCCCTCGACTTCCAGACCCCTCGACTTCCAGACCTCTCGACCCCCAGACCACAAATTCTTCCTTGCTTCCACTTCTGATAACGCTGTAACAATTCTTTAACACTACCGTAACGAAATAAGAGCAGTGTTACTTCTGTGTTACTGAGTCGTAAGACAATCAACTATGGAACAAGCAGTTATGGATAGGCAGGCAATAAAGGCGATCTACACAAAGATAAATTTTATGAAAGTATTCAAAAATAAGCCGTTAGAAAAATGAAAATGCGAGCAGTTAGAGAAATTTTAGCGCAAGAATATTCTCTACTTTACCATAGATTTTAGCTGGTTTTGACAAAATTTGCCAACCTACATCAGCAGAATTAGCTTATAGAAACATATAAAAGAGAAACGAATTGGCAGTTAGCCACCCCTAAAAGAAAAATGCCTTTACCGTCAAACACAGGTAAAGGCACATTACTATTCAGGAATTAGGAAAGTTAAATTACCATCTGAGGTGGGCAAATGCTTTATTTGCATCAGCCATTTTATGAGTATCTTCCCGTTTTTTAATGGAAGCACCTTCTTTTTTATAGGCGGCAATAAGTTCGGCGGCAAGTTTTTCCGTCATTGTATTTTCGCTTCTGGCGCGGGCATAGGTAATGATCCACCGGAAAGCTAATGCTTTGCCATTTTTTTCATTAACTTCAAGTGGAATTTGATAGTTAGAGCCACCGACGCGTCTGGAAACAACTTTTACCAAGGGGCGCACATTTTCCAAAGCGGCTTTAAAAACAACAAGCGGTTCTTCTTTGGTCTTTTCAGCGATAATATCGAAGGCGCCATATACGATTTTTTCGGCGATACTTTTTTTGCCTTTTTTCATTATGCAGTTCATAAACTTGCTAACGGTTACATCGTTAAATTTAGGATCGGGAAGGACTTCCCTGACAATAGCTTTTCGTTTTCTGGGCATAAGTTATATCCTCCCTTTATTTTCCCGTTTTAGCTTTGGGACGTTTAGTTCCATATTTGGAACGAGATCTTTCGCGTTTTTCCACTCCTGCAGAATCAAGAGCTCCGCGAATAATATGATAACGCACACCGGGAAGGTCTTTAACACGGCCTCCGCGCACTAAAACAATTGAGTGCTCTTGCAGGTTGTGACCTTCGCCGGGAATATATGCTGTAACTTCAAATCCGTTAACAAGACGGACACGCGCAACTTTTCTGAGAGCCGAATTGGGTTTCTTGGGCGTAGTTGTATAAACACGAGTACAAACTCCGCGCCTTTGCGGACATTCCATAAGCGCCCTGTTCTTTTTTTTCTTTTCCACTTCGGTTCTGCCCTTTCGGACTAATTGGTTAATGGTTGGCACTGATATTCTCCTTTTATTTTCTTATTTGGGGTTTATTTGGTTAGAAATTTAGATAATCCTCATTATCTTCTTGTTCTGAACGATGAGCGAATTCATCTATAATCTGGGCGACTGATTTGCCTTCGCTAACTGCTTGCTTAATCATATTATTATAGATTTTGGTTCCGGTTCCCACAGGAATACGGTGGCCAATAATAACGCTTTCCTTCAAACCCTCAAGATGGTCAATTCTACCTTCGATGGCTGCTTTAGTAAGAACTTTCGTGGTCTCTTGGAAAGAAGCAGCGGATAACCAACTATCGGTTAACAAAGAAGTTTTAGTTATTCCTAATAACAATTGTTCAAATTGGGCAGGTGTTTTACCGAAAGATATTGCTTCGCGATTTTCCTTTTCTACCAGAATCTTATCTACAATATCTCCTTGCAGAAAACTGGTGCTGCCACTATCGGTTATGCGCACTTTTTTGAACATCTGGCGAATGATTACGCTAACATGCTTATCGTCTATTTTCACGCCCTGTTTACGATATATCTCCTGAATTTCGTTCAGGATAAGAATTTGAGCTTCAATAACACCTTTCACTAACATATCATGAGGGTCTAAGGGTCCATCGGACAAAGCGTCTCCACTTTCCACATAGTCACCCTGATGCACGATAATGCGTTTTCCGGATGGAATTATATACTTTCTGCCTGCCAAGGGCTGATGCAGAGAAACACTATCCCCTGTGGAAACGATGCTTTCCTGTTCGGCAGGAATAGCATAAAGTTTACCACAAAGCGGAGCTCCTGTTTTTACCGATTCTCCTTCTCTAACTAAAATCTGCATCCCTTTGGGAACAGAATATTGAACTGGTTTTTGACCGCGTTTGGTAACTTGGACGATTTTTTTATGATTTTCTTCCAGAATGCTTACCTTGCCATCATTTTCACTAAAAACGGCTTTATCGGATAAAACGGCAATGAACTGATTTTTGTCTTCATCATAAAGAACAACCACTTTCCCATCGTAAGGAGCAAAAAGTCCATTGGGAGGTGTAACGAATATATCTCTGCCGGTCTTTTTCAAACCACCGATAGTGACCACACCGTCAATATCAGAAATTTTAGCTTTATCTTTGGGAACTCTTGCCTCAAAAAGTTCTTGCACTCTGGGTAAACCACCTGTTATATCACGCTGTTTGATAGTCATTCTGGAGGTCTGACCCAAAATGTCTCCGGTATGAACAAAACTGCCATCTTCCACGCGCACGACTAATCCCGTAGGCAAGGGAATCAAACGCATCGTTCCATCCTCACCCACAATTCTGAACTGGGGTTGTTTGCGGCGATCTTTGGATTCAATGATGGTAAGTTCACGGGCAAGAGTGATATCGTTATATTCTTCTTTAAAGGTGATATCCTTAATAAAATTCTCATAGTGCAGAACACCTTTTGCCGTAGAAATCAGCGGATTATTGAATTGATCCCAGGAAAGCAATTTGGTATCTTTGGCAATTTTCTGTCCATCCTGCACATGAACCGTGGCGGCATATTCTACTTTAAATTCTTCCAGCACTTTGTTTTCGTCGTTTTCATCCACGATTAATATTCTGCCCAAATGGCTTACCGAAATCAACTGATTTTCCGGATTGGTAACCGTATTCATTCGATCAAATTTTACGATACCATCTTGAGTGGCAACAACTTCCGCCAATTCTGTGGCTGTGGAAGCTGCTCCTCCAATATGGAAAGTTCTAAGCGTTAATTGGGTTCCGGGTTCGCCAATGCTTTGAGCGGCAATAATACCCACTGGCTCACCAATTTTGGCTGGTTTCTGGGTAGCCAAATTTCTACCGTAACATTTACTGCAGATACCTCTATCCGCTTCACAAGTAAGAATGCTGCGCACATGGACAGAAATTAAGCCGTGATTTTGAATGGTTCTGGCCATTTTATTGGTTATCTCTTCCCCCGCGGAAACCAAAACTCTTCCCGTAATGGGGCTGACAACATCATCCACAGCTGTCCTGCCCTGAATTCGTTCTGCCAAGGTCTGCACAATTTCATTACCCTCTTTAAGAGCCGTCATATTCACGCCGCGAGTCGTTCCACAATCATCTATGGTAATAATGGCATTTTGAGCAACATCTACTAAACGACGGGTTAAATAACCGGCGTCAGCTGTCTTTAAAGCAGTATCCGCCAATCCTTTACGCGCTCCGTGAGTAGAAACGAAATATTCCAGAACGGTTAAACCCTCTTTAAAGTTGCTCTTAATGGGGGTTTCAATTACATCTCCCCCACCCATTGAACCGATTTTGGTTGGTTTATCCATTAAACCACGCATACCACCCAATTGTTTAATTTGGTCTTTACTGCCACGAGCTCCGGATTTATACATCATATAAATGGAATTCAAACCATTTTCGGTTTGGGAAAGCTCATCCATCATTTCATCGGTAACTCGCACAGTGGTTTTCTTCCATTGGTCAACAACTCTGCCAAAGCGTTCATTTTCGGTGATTCCACCCTTTTGGTGTAAATCGGTGATCTTTTTTACTTCTTCTTCTGACTGGGCAATGATTTCCGCTTTCTTTTCGGGAACTATTATATCATCAAAGCTGAAAGTAACTCCAGCTCTGGTAGCATAGCGAAAACCCATTTCCTTGATGTTATCCAATATTTGAGCGGTTCTCCATTGTCCGACGGCATCATAACAAAGCATAGCTAAATCGTTCAATTTGCCTTTGTCGTAAACAATGTTTTGAAAACCGATTTCGGGTGGCATAATCTGATTAAAAACCACTCTTCCTACAGTAGTTACAATATATTCTGATTCCAGCTTTACTCGAATCCAGGTATGCAAATCTAAATTTCGTTTATATACAGATTCCCCTTTGGCGCTGCCTAATTGTTCTTCTGTTTCGTAGGCAGAAATAACTTCATCAGTTCCATAGAAATGACGCAATTCTTCAATTTTTACCGGTGGGGGTGTTTCTTCCATAGTTAAATAATAGCAACCCAAAACAATATCCTGGTTAGCTGCCATAGCTAATCTTCCATTTGCCGGCAATAACAGATTACGCGTAGAAAGCATCAAAACTCTGGCTTCAATTTGTGCCTCCAAAGAAAGAGGAATATACACGCCCATTTGGTCACCGTCAAAATCGGCATTGAAAGGAACGCATACCATAGGATGAAGCTGAATGGCTTTGTTATCAGTTAAAATTGGCATAAATGCTTGGATTCCCAAACGGTGAAGAGTGGGAGCTCTGTTTAACAGAACTGGGTAATCCTTAATTACTTCTTCCAAGATAGACCAAATTTCAGGTTGTTTTCGTTCAATCAGTTTTTTGGCATTTTTTACTTTATCTACTTCGCCCAGCTTTTGCAGTTTTTCAATCAAATATGGCTTGAACAGCTCTACTGCCATCTCTTTGGGAATTCCACATTGATATAATTTAAGCTCAGGACCAACTGTAATCACACTGCGTCCAGAATAATCCACGCGTTTACCCAATAAATTTTGACGAAATCTGCCTTGCTTACCTTTCAACTGATCAGTAAGTGATTTTAAGGGACGATTGCCTCTGCCACGCACGGGACGAGCTTTTCTGCCATTATCAATTAAGGCATCCACCGCTTCTTGCAACATTCTTTTTTCATTGCGCAAAATAACTTCCGGCGCACGAATTTCCAAAAGTGCTTTCAGACGGTTGTTACGCGTAATAACTCTTCTATACAGATCATTAAAATCAGCAGTGGCAAAACGGCCTCCCTCCAAAGGAACCAAGGGTCTCAATGTAGGAGGTAAAACTGGCAATGCTTCCAGAATCATATCTTCTGGTTTATTATCACTTTTAATGAAGGCATCTACAATTTTGAGCTTATTTATCAGCTTTTGTTTGCGGAGAGCAGATTCTTCAAATTTGAGACGCGTTCTGAGGTCAAGCGCTTCATTTTTCAGATTTATGCGCTTCAGCAATTCTCTGATTGCCTCTCCCCCCATCAGCGCTAAAAAGTTATCGCCAACTTTGTCTTTTATTTCGTAATATTCATCAACTTCCAGAAGTTCCATTTTTTCGTAGGGACTGTCTCCTGGGTCTATAACGATGAATGATTCGTAATATAGCACTCTTTCCAGGTCTTTAACGGTCATATCAAGTAAAGTGCCGATTTTGCTGGGAGCGCTTTTAACAAACCAGATATGAGCAATCGGAACAGCCAGTTCTATATGACCCATTCTTGTTCTACGCACGCGAGAGGTGGTAACTAATACTCCGCAGCGTTCACATAAAGTGCCTTGAAATCTTTTCTTTTTATACTTTCCGCAAGCGCATTCGTAATCTCTTTCGGGCCCAAATATTCTTTCGCAGAATAAACCATCTTTTTCTGGTTTTAGGGTGCGATAATTGAGAGTATCAGGTTTTGTTACTTCTCCGTTAGACCAGTCCTTTCTAATTGTTTCGGGAGAGGCAATTTTAATACGCACGGCATCATATTCATTTGGTCTTATTTCATGTTTTGCTTCTTTTAACATCTTTCCTCCCCTCTATCTATTCTCTTCTTCTTTGATAAATTCAATATCAAAGCCCAGCGATTTTAACTCACTGATCAGAACATTGAAGGATTCAGGCACTCCGGGAGAAGGTGGATTTTCTCCTCGCGTTATTGCCTTAAAGGCATTATTTCTTCCATCCACATCGTCACTTTTAACGGTTAGCATTTCTTCCAAAACATTGGAGGCACCATAAGCTTCCAATGCCCAAACTTCCATTTCTCCCAAACGCTGACCTCCGTGTTGAGCTTTTCCGCCCAAAGGTTGTTGCGTAATCAATGAATAGGGTCCTGTGGAACGAGCATGCATTTTATCGGCTACCAAATGATTCAATTTCATCATATAAATAATGCCGACGGTTACTCTTTCTTTGAATGGCTCACCTGATTTACCATCATAAAGAACTGTCTTACCATCTTCAGGAAGACCTGCTTTATTCAATTCGGAACGAATATCTTCGTTGGAAGCGCCATCAAAAATAGGGGTCTCAACTTCAAAACCAAGTGTCTTGGCAGCCCAACCCAGATGGGTTTCCATAATCTGGCCAATATTCATTCTGGAAGGCACCCCCAAAGGATTTAGAACTATATCGATCGGGGTTCCATCTTCCATAAAAGGCATATCTTCGATAGGAGCAACAATGGATATAACACCCTTATTGCCATGACGCCCAGCCATTTTATCACCCACTTCAATTTTGCGTTTTTTGGCTACATAAACCTTAACCATTTTTCGCACACCATATTGAAGTTCATCTCCATGCTTGATTCTTTCGCGAGATTTTTTATATATATTATCGCTCTGTTCCAGCGATTGTTTAATCTTCAGCACAATTTGTGAATAGATGTAGTTATTTACTTCTCTGTCGTCCACCAGCTCCACATCCAGATCGAGTTTTTTAAAATTGATGCGCTTGATATCTTCTTTGGTTATCTTCTTGCCGGGAGCAATGAAAGGAACATTGGATTTTTCGTCCCAAATGTTCTTGGCTATTTTGCCTACCAGAACCGTAGAAAGCTTTTCTTCTTTGAATTCTTCTATTTTTTTACGACGCAGAGCCAATTCTTCTTTTAGTTTTTCAATTTTATCTTCATTTGTTTCTTCCAGATCACTGCCTTCTTCCAGACGCGAAAATACCTTTACATCAATAACTACGCCTTCCATCCCTGGCTTGGCTTTGAGAGAACTATTGGTAAAATCGCCCGCACGGTCTCCAAACAAAGCACGCATCAAATTCTCTTCCGGAGAAGGATCAATCTCTATACTTTTAGGAGTTACCTTTCCGACGATTACATCGCCAGCATGAATGACGCTTCCAACTCTGATGATACCTGTCTTATCCAAGTTTTTTAATGCCTGGGCCGGAACATTGGGAATGTCATAAGCAAGTTCTTCTCTTCCGTTTTTCACATTCCGCACCAACACTTCCAATTCTTCAATGTAAATAGAGGTTAAAGTATCCTCACGCGCCACTTTTTCACTTAAAATTACGGCATCTTCATAATTGTAACCATACCAAGGCATAAAAGCAACCATTAAATTGGTTCCCAGCGCCAAACGATTATCTTCTACGCAAGCGCCGTCCGAAATGGGCTGTCCTTTTTTTACCGTATCGCCTTTTTTAACGATAGGTCGTTGATTGATGCAAGTGTCCTGATTAGTGCGGACAAATTTTTTCAGATTAATGCGATTGCCAGTAGAAAGATAATATGCTTCATCTTTTTCATTAGTCGGTTTCAAATCTATAAAAGCGGATGTAACTTGAGTGACAATACCGTCATAAGGGGCAACCGCAATGGCAGAAGTATCCATAGAAACGATTTTTTCCATTCCCGTTCCCACTAAAGGCGCTTGCGGATTAATTAATGGAACTGCCTGACGCTGCATATTGGAACCCATCAAAGCACGATTGGCATCATCATGTTCCAAAAAAGGAATCATCGCTGCCGATACCGAAACCATCTGTTGAGGCGCTACATCCATATATTGAACGCTTTTAGGGCTTACTTGAACAAAATCTCCTCTGTCTCTGGCAAAAATTATTTCATCCATAATTTTGCGATGATCATCCAAATGAACATCACTTTGAGCTATAATGTATTTCTCTTCCTGAGCCGCATCCAAATATTCATATTCGTCGGTTACATAACCATCTATTACCTTCCGATAAGGTGTTTCAATAAAACCAAAATGATTTATCCGCGAATAAATTGCCGGAGATACTATCAAACCGATATTGGGACCTTCAGGTGTTTCAATGGGGCATACTCTGCCATAGTGAGATGAATGCACATCACGCACTTCAAATCCTGCTCTTTCACGAGCCAAACCTCCAGGTCCTAATGCAGATAGAGCTCTTTTATGTCTTAAAGCGGCAAGGGGATTGGTCTGTTCCATAAATTGCGAAAGCTGCCCAGTTAAAAAGAAGGACTGCACTACTGATATCAAGGCATTGCTGTTCACCAGATCATGCACGGTGATTTCATCAATGTTCGAAATTGCCATTCTTTCTTGGATTATTCTGGCAACCATAGCCATTCCAGAATTATATTGTTCCTGTAAAAGCTCACCCACGGTCCGAACTCTGCGATTTGCCAAGTTATCAATGTCATCAACTTCATCATCATCGTGATAGATATTTATAAGGGTCTTAAAGATGGACACAAAATCTTCCACTGTAAGCGTAAGAATTTTGGGATCCACATTGATATTTAAGCGGGTATTTATTTTATGCCTTCCCACTTCACCCAAATTATATCTTTTTTCGTTGAAGAACATTCTATCTACCAGCTGTTTGGCGGCTTCCAAAGGAGCATCTTCTCCCGGACGAATTAAGCTGTAAATTTTCTTGAGAGCTTCTTCCTGATTAGTAGTGGGATCTTTTGCCAGAGTATTTTCCAACACTTTTCTGGCTATCTCATAATTGTAATCTATCGCTTCTACTTTGGTGATTTTCTTCTCAGTTAATAATTTAATCAAAGTATCCGTAATTTGCTCATTTGCCAAAGCAATGGGCGCAGGATTACCCTCTTCATAAATATCTGCGTATAGATGACGCCCTTTGGCGTCTTTTAAATTTAGGGTTTCGGATTTATAGAATGTTTTCCGCAAGTCCTCATTGGAAGATATTCCAATTGCCCGAAAAAGAGTTGTTACCGGAAGTTTGCGTCTTTTATCAATATGCACGAACATCACATCATGAATATCGATGTCAAAATCCAGCCAGGAACCGCTATAAGGAATTACTTTAGCAGAATATAGCGTTTTTCCGCTGGGATGCTTTTCTTCGGAAAAGAAAACACCCGGCGAACGCTGTAGCTGTGAAATAATAACTCTTTCAGCTCCGTTGATAACAAAGGTTCCCTGTTCGGTAATCAGAGGAATTTCTCCCATAAATACTTCTTGCTCTAAAGTATCTTTGTGCTCACGGACACCTTCTATATTCTCAAATACGCTCAAGCGCATTTTTGCCTTTAAGGGTGCCTGATAAGTTAAATTCCTTTCTCGGCATTCTTCGATGGAATATTTCTCCTGCAACACATTATATTCTATAAATTCCAGCAGAAAGTTACCTTTCGTATCTTCGATCGGGAAGATATTTTCAAAAACTGATTGTAACCCCTTTTTCTCTCTGCGCTGAGGATGAATCTCCTTTTGGAGAAATTCGTTAAAGGAATCAACTTGCATTGCCAGAAGATTGGGTATCTCAACTTCGGGAATACCGAGCTCGGCAAATCTTCCGGAAATTCGGGAATAACTTTTGATCTTTCTCAAAAGCTCTCTCCTTTTAGGTCTTTATCAAACCTGTCCATAGGTTCTTTAAGTTAATAAGTTTATCAGTCACGCTTTAAATCGCGTCATTGCAGTATGGAAAATGCAAAATGGCTTTTAGGATAAAAAGCCAGAGTTTGGAATAGCAATAACCTGATAACAGGTCCAAAAAAGTCCCTGCGGACATTTTTTGGACCCCTATCCTGATTACGGTTTGATTATTTGACTTCGACAGTTGCACCGACTTCTTCAAGTTTTTTCTTAATGGAATTAGCTTCTTCTTTGCTTACTTTCTCAGAAATCATCTTCGGAGCGCTATCTACGAGGTCTTTTGCTTCCTTAAGTCCAAGCTTGGTAATCTCGCGCACAACTTTGATCACATTAATCTTTTTCTCTCCGGCACTGGTTAACAAGACATCAAATTCTGTCTGTTCTTCTTTTTCTCCACCTTCAGCAGCGGCAGTTGAAGTAGCAACAGCTGCTACAGGGGCTGCTGCAGATACGCCAAAAACTTCTTCCATTTCTTTCACTAATTCAGAGAGCTCCAGAACTGTCATCTCCTTAATCAGATCAATTACTTGTTGCTTTTTATCGGACATTGTTCCTCCATTGGATATATGAATAATTTTTTTTAGCTGGCTTCAGCTTGTTTTTTTGCTATGGCATCAAGGGCATAAACAAACTTGCGAATGATACCCTGATTTATGCTTACAAAGTTAGTAAGTGGTGCATTAAAGCATCTCAATACTTGGGCAAGCAGTTCTTCGCGGGATGGTAGTTTTGCCAAAGTAGTTAGTTCAGCGGCATCAAATATATGCCCAGACACAAAACCTGCTTTGAACGAAGGGAAATTTTTATCTTCCATCACCTCTTTCAAGAATTTGACTAATTCGCGGGCAGGTGAAATTTCATCCACTTTACAAACTGCCACTGCAGTTGGACCATTTAAATAAGGATCAAGCTCCTTAATACCCAAATCATTAAGTGCAATTTTGATCAGGGTATTCTTTTGGACAAAGTAGTCCACTTGACTTTCTCTAAAACGGTTGCGCAATTGATTCACTTGTTCAATGTTTATTCCCTTATAATCCACCAATATGATCGCTTTTGCGCTACTTAATCTTTCTGTCAAGTCCTTTACGATGTCATACTTAACACTTTGCACCATTTTAATTCTCCCTTAGCTTCTTGCTTCTATGGCTGCGCTTGCGACCTGAATTTTGATTCCGGGACTCATCGTTGTGCAGAGAGTTATGCTCTTAATATAAACTCCTTTCAAAGTGGAAGGTCTATCTCTTAAAACAGCGGCAAGGACAGCTTTGATGTTTTCTTTCAGCTTGTCCTCTTCAAAACTGAGTTTCCCCACCGGAATATGTAGATTGGCAAATTTATCTACCCGATAAGTAACTTTTCCGCCTTTTGCTTCTTGCACCGCTTTCGCGATATCCATAGTCACCGTTCCAACTTTAGGATTGGGCATTAACCCTCTGGGACCAAGAACGCGTCCCAGCTTTCCAATGCGTCCCATTAAATTGGGTGTGGAAACAACAACATCAAAATCGAACCAACCGCCCGATATTTTTTCAATTAAATCATCCACACCTACATAATCGGCGCCTGCTTTTTTGGCTTCTTCTGCCTTGTCACCTTCAGCAAATACTAAAACTCGCATTTCTTTTCCAGTTCCATTGGGTAGAACCAGTGAATTACGAATTTGTTGATCCGCTTTTCGAGGATCGACTCCCAGATTGAAATGAATTTCCACGGTTTCATCGAACTTGGAGGCGGGAAAGCTCTTCAAGATTCTTACCCCTTCATTCAAATCAAATCTTTTCTGCCGATCGAACAATGTGTAGGCGACATTATACCTTTTACTATGTTTCATTGACTCTCCTTATGAATACTATCTCCTGTCACCGAAGTATCAGTCCTCAATCGTGACACCCATACTTCGTGCAGTTCCAGCGATCATACTCATAGCAGATTCAAGGGAATAACAATTCATATCTTGAATTTTCATTTGAGCAATATTTCTAAGCTGCTCACTATTAAGTTTACCCACTTTAACCTTATTGGGGGTTGCACTACCGGTAGCAAGGCCAGCTTCTTTCTTAATCAAAATCGCAGCTGGAGGGGTCTTTATCTCAAAAGTAAACGATTTATTTTTTGCTACATAGATAATTACCGGAAACACCATTCCAGGTTGATCAGCCGTTCTTTCATTAAATTGACGACAAAATTCCGGAATATTTACACCTACTTGTCCCAAAGCAGGACCTACAGGAGGTGCCGGAGTAGCTTTTCCAGCCGGTAGCTGTAACTTTAATATTGCTGTTGTATCTTTTGGTTTTGGCATTCTATAACCTCAACATCTTATTCATTATTTCTTAATTAATTCCACCTGGTTGGCATTTAATTCAACCGGTGTTCTACGACCAAAAACTGTTACTTCAATAATCAATTTAGTCCCATTTTCCGTGGTTTTCTGGACAATTCCTTCAAAATCCGTAAAAGGACCGGAACTAACTTTAACCATATCTCCCGGCATATAGGAATATACCTTCAAATCCCTATTGGGATCTGTGATACCTAAGAGCCGGTCTACCTCTTCTTGAGATAACGGAATCGGTTCTTTATGGTCTTTATTTATCCCTAAAAAACTCGTTACACCTGCTATTTGAAGAATATATGTCTTCAATTCAGGAGTCATCTCCGCTTCCATAATAACATAAGAAGTAAAAAGCTTCTTATCCCGCTCAACTTTTTTGCCTTCTCTAATCACGAAGGTCTTCCGAACTGGAACCAATAATCGACCTACCTGATTTTCCAGAGGAGTGCCTGCCAGACCTTTTTCGATAGTGGTCTTAACCTTATTTTCGTGTCCCGAATAGGTATGAATTACATACCACTGCATCTGCTCTTACCCATTCCTAAAATACAAGTTCTATAATTTTGGTAAAACCAAAATCTATAAGTGACAAAAACGCAGATACAATTACAGACATTACAATCACTACCAGCGTTCCCTCTTTCAGGTCGGCTTTTGTAGGCCAGCTGACACATTTCATTTCAGCTCGAACTTCTCGAAAGAAACGGCTAACTTTTTCAAATTTCATTTTTTATACTCCCCTTTGTTCAATCGGAATAAACTGTCTTCATAGTAGTTACACCAAATAATGTCGTGGCAGGACAGGCAGGAATCGAACCCGCAACCCCCGGTTTTGGAGACCGGTGCTCTACCAGTTGAACTACTGTCCTGTGCAACATTTATGTGTGTATATCTCTTAACGCTGCTTATGAACAGTATGTTTCCGGCAGGTGGGGCAATACTTTTTCAGCTCCATTCTGGACGGATGCTTGCGTTTATTACGCGTAGTAGTATAATTACGATTCTTGCATTCTTCGCAGGCAAGGATAATTATATCTCTCATTATCGTGTATCCGGTTTTTTATTCTAACATTTGGGAAACTACACCGCTACCGATGGTATGCCCACCTTCACGAATAGCAAAACGCAGCCCTTGTTCCATAGCAATTGGAGTTATTAATTCCGCTTGAATTTCAACATTGTCACCGGGCATAACCATTTTTACTCCTTCGGGAAGAGTTAAACTACCTGTAACATCAGTAGTGCGAAAATAAAACTGAGGACGGTAACCGGTTTGGAAGGGTTTCTTGCGTCCACCTTCTTCTTCGGTTAATACATAGGTCTGACCTATAAATTTTGTGTGTGGAGTAATGGATTTGGGTTTGGCTAATACCATACCGCGCACGACATCTTTTTTACCGAAACCGCGTAACAGCACACCGATATTATCTCCGGCTTGAGCTTCGTCCAAAAGTTTACGGAACATTTCCACGCCTGTGCAAGTTGTTTCCACTGTTTCTCTGATACCTACCCGTTCAACCTTATCACCAACTTTAATTACGCCTCTATCCACGCGGCCTGTAGCTACGGTTCCTCTGCCAGGAATACTGAAAACATCTTCCACGGGCAATAAGAAGGGCTTATCAACTGGGCGTTCGGGAAGTGGAATATAAGTATCAACGGCATCCAAAAGTTGCTGAATTTGCTGCTCAGCTTCAGGATCTCCATTGAGTGCTTTTAAAGCAGAACCACGAATCACTGGAACTTCCGCTCCCGGAAATTCATATTTATCAAGCAATTCACGCACTTCCATTTCCACCAAGTCAAGCAGTTCCGGATCATCCACTAAATCACATTTATTCATAAAGACAACTATTGCAGGTACACCAACTTGGCGGGCAAGCAAAATATGCTCACGGGTTTGAGGCATTGGTCCATCATCAGCGCTAACAACCAAAATTGCTCCATCCATTTGAGCTGCACCAGTGATCATATTTTTAATATAATCGGCATGACCGGGGCAGTCAATATGAGCATAATGACGGGCATCTGTTTCATATTCGACATGAGCTGTAGCAATAGTTATACCGCGGGCTTTTTCTTCCGGAGCATTATCAATACTGTCAAATGAACGGAATTTGGCTCCGCCTTTTTTACTCAGATACAAAGTAATCGCTGCAGTCAGCGTTGTTTTTCCATGGTCTATATGACCAATTGTTCCCACATTCAGATGTGGCTTAGTGCGAACATATTTCTCTTTTGCCATTGTTCCTCCTGGACTTAAGTTTTATCTTTTAAGCCCATCTCTTATTCTTAATTTTTTTCTAAAAATATATACCTTCAGGCATATACTATCCTTTTTCTTATTTTGAACGGTCCGATAAATTGGCTAAATATATCTTCCGATTTCAAAAGTGGAGCTCAAGACCGGACTTGAACCGGTGACCTCCTCCTTACCAAGGAGGTGCTCTACCTGCTGAGCTACTTGAGCTTTACAAATATAACCTTGGAGCGGGAAACGGGGTTCGAACCCGCGACCCTCAGCTTGGAAGGCTGATGCTCTAGCCAACTGAGCTACTCCCGCTTTTTTAAAAAAAAACTATTTCTGGTGGAGAGGGGAGGATTCGAACCTCCGAAGTCATCCGACAGCAGATTTACAGTCTGATCCCTTTGACCGCTCGGGAACCTCTCCACACCTATAATTTCTGGAGCCGATGAAGGGAATTGAACCCCCAACCTATTGATTACAAATCAATTGCTCTACCTTTGAGCTACATCGGCAGCATTTCTTGTCAATCAATTTTTAACCCTCTAAATTGTCAACTGCTTTTTTAATGTTTATTGGGTGGTAAAGGTAAAAAGTATCCCCCTTTTTTATCCTGTGCAATCAGCTGCATATATTTACCAACCAAAATCGGAGGGGTGATAGGAATGGTTTTTTTTGCATTCAATTCAGAATCATAGTGGCGATAATGCCCAAGCATCGTTTTAGTATTTCAATAGTTCAATGGTCGGATAGTCATTTTTGTTTAGTTCAGTAGTTCAGTAGTTTTTATAAACAGGCGTAAACAGTTTAGGATTAAAGAAAGTGGAAAAATCAATCACGGAAACGCCTGCAATTTTTCGTTTTTGAAAGAAATCTTGCTCTCCTTCTTCCAAATAAATCTGGCGTAATAGTTCAGAACAATACAATTTGGAAGAATCGCTAAGGTCGAAATTATCGTCAAAAGGTGTCTTTTGTTTGAGCAGAAGAAGGCATTTTTCTTTCATTTCGTTCGAATTCAATTCTTTATGATAGCGAATAATGCAAATCCGATTTTGTTTTGCCTCCCGGATAAAATCTTCCAAAGAACTCATTCTAATGCCATCAATATCGGAAAGTGATTTGGAAATGGTATGGATAACTTGATAATGGTTATCTATTTTAAAGATAAAACCACAATGAGACATACCTTCTGCCGCGGGAAAATTTCGGGCTATGAGTTCTGATAATAAACTGTTACCTTTTCTAAGGATTACATCGCCATCTTGCAATTTGCTTAATGCCAAAGCGGGTATCTCAGAATTACTTTTTGAAGATAAATTGGCAGTCCTGCCTGAAAATATAGCCGAACTGCCAATAAGCAATAAAATTAATGTGGTTAGACCTAATTTGGCAAGGTCTCTGAAAGACATTACTTACCTTTAATGTTTACCAGCCATTTTCCGCTTTGTTTTACCAGATTCAAATCAAATTCGTCTTTCTTTCCATCTTCAGTAGTATAAGATACATTAACTGTAGCAGCACTGTCTCCAACTACTTTTGTCTCTCCCAAGGTGGCTTCTTTAACCTTAAACATAGAGAACATACCCAGCATCGCTTTGCTATCGGGAGTGGAAAGATTTTCCATTTCTTTCGTATCTCCTTTTTGCCAAGCAGTTACGAATTTTTGGGCAACGCTTTCGGGACCCTTAGCACAACCTGCAAGAATAAAAATTAGGGTAAGGGCGCTAATGACTAAGAGAATTTTTTTCATTGTAACTCCTTTACAATATTTCTAATTTCCTTTCTTTTCAAACTTTCGATAGTGTCAAGGATTTTTTTACAGCGCTTTTTTTTGCTGCGATAGTTTTCTGAAATTTACTTATACACTCAACCTGTTTCGCTTACAATTGTTTCACAAGATATATTTCCAGGTAAACGCCGTTGTATGATTCCCCTTGTAGCTTATGATAATATGAGAACAATAGATAGTTAATTCTTACCTAATTAGTAATGGCGGAGCTATGGTGGTGCATTGTGGATATTAGCCAAGTAGCGCCACCGCATCCCCACGACAGCTAATTAAGCAAGAAATGGATGGTTTGCCAAAATGACGATTAGGTAGCGCTGCCAAATTTGCGCTTTGTATCTGCCATTTTTGGCGGTTATGGAATAGCTCAAGATAATAGCAAACTTGCGAAGCCGGGCTTGAGATTTATAAAATTAAGTGCGCCATCTACAATTTGTTAGCGGAAATAACCACAGACGATTTCCCAATATTAACAGTCAAAAGCAGCTGCCAAATCGAAATTCGGCAACTGCTTTCCTAAATATGTTTATTCTATATTTCTACTGCAATATGTTGCAATTTAAGTAGTTATGATTCTATCACTTCCACATTGGCACGAGGTAGAATAATTCTGGTTCCGTCTTCAAATTCCGCTTCCAGAACTCTAACCAGCGTTTCCGATTCCACTTTTGTCAATTCTTCCGGCAAAGCTGTAACTTTGGCAATGCGTCCAAAATGCGGTTGACGGATTATTCTGATGACAGTTCCAATTTCCAAAACGGGCATACTTGCCTCTTTGGTGACCAGTTCTTTCTCGTCAAATACAAGCGGAATAATGATTTCGGGTCTGATAACACCGGCGCGAATTTGGGTTCTGCCATGGATAGAGGTCTTATGTCCTTCAAAGCGTTTCAAGAGGTCAAAGGTCTTTTTAGCCATATCAATTCTGCCAAAACCTTCGGTGCAGACGATAGTGATGCCGATGTTTTCGTGTCCTGTGATGGCAACTCCGATATCATAACCGAGCAATTTTTTAATGTCTTCGTCGTCTAATCCGCCGGTTATAATGGCCTTAACGCCATTTTTACGAGCAATGTCTATGGCGTGGTAAGGCGCAAAAGCTCCTGCAACAATAATTTTCCCAGCGCAGGAAGCATCAATTTTGGCTACATCCAATTCGGCATCTGGGGTATCGGCAAGTATTTTTAATTCGCCAGAGGTCTCTCCTCCCAAACCAAAAATTCCTTGAATATAGGCACTTTTATTTTCAATAATTACACCCTCATCTTCAATAATATCAGTCACCAAGCCATCAATAAATGCCTTTACTTGAACCGGAATGCGTGGTTCGCGTAATAAAATTTGTCCTGTAACGGAAGAGATATTTTCTACTTCACCCTCTATAGGTGATAGAACTTCCGTTTTCATTATTCCGAGCCCAAAAAGTCCTTTATTGGAAGCTAAAACCGTTTTCTTGGTTATCTGCTGGCCTGGTTGAATTTTGATGTAATTAACTAATTGTTGTGGAGTTACTCCCAATTTATTAGCCAGGTTGAAAGGTAAAACTTTGCCGGGGAGCAAGGTCTCAGCTACAACATCTTCGGCTTTAACTTTATCGCCAATTTTAACGAGAACCTGCCCTTTAAGTGGCAAAATGCGTTCCTTGCGTAAGATGATATTATCGGTAACGGTTAATCCTGCAGAATATGCTTGTCCCATTTTTTCTCCTCCTATGCTAAAATATGTTCAGGATATACTATCAGTTCTTTCATCCACTTTTTAAGGGAGGCAATCCGAACTGATTTTTCTGCCGGAAGAACAAAAGGTTGACGACCACGCGTATCTAAAACGATACCAACTTTCCCACCATGCAGATCAACGGTTAATTCTTTCTTTTTTTCTTTATCCAAAATCAATCCACTGTGTGTTTTAAGCGTTGCCTTTGCAACTTTGCCAACTTCACAGGGAATCAAACGCATCTCCCCAAAGGGGATATCTTCTTCAAACACAGAGCCATCAGGAAGCTCTAATTTGGCATAAAGAGCTGGTTTGCCGATTTTGCATTTGCCAACGGGAGCAACACAAGTTCCCAAATAAACCATACAATCCTTACGAAAGACCTCTGTAGCTGCTTTGGAACTAATTTCGGATAACACACCCAAATGAGGCATCATAAAAATGCTATCTACGGAAAGACGCGTAATTCCTTCCGGTAAAAAGGCATCAATCAACATCATAACGGTCTGATTTCTACGCGGAGCATGCGAAAGAACTCCCCCGCTACCTACTAAAAGGTCAAGGGTCATCATATTCACAATTGTTTCTCCGGAAACGGATTGACTAAACGCTTCGGAAATATCACGCTGTTTTTGCATTCCTTTTAAGGAGCTGGCAAAGGACTTATGCTGTTCAAAAGCCAGCCGTAATGCTTCTTTTGCTATTGCTTGTTCCAAAACCAATTCTTCCAAAAGCGAAGGAACCGTGGTAGGACGGATCATTTTGTTTTTTATCATATTACGCAATTCGCCTTCGTTAATATCAAAAGGCACCCACCGCATTATGTTGTCCAAACCCGCTGATGCTAAAACATTGGATATACTGTAACTCATACCCAAATTGGCGCTAACCGTGCGGTTAAAAATAAAATCCTTGGTAAACACACTGAAAATATCTGTTGTGGCACCGCCTATATCAACTCCCACTACTTCAATCTGTTCTTCTTTGGCTATTGCTTGCATAATATTTCCCACTGCTGCAGGGGTTGGCATTATGGGAACTTGTTCATGTTCAGGACCTATAGTCCATTCCATAAGTTTGTTATAGCCCGGCGCTTGTTTCATAACATGTTCCATAAAGAGATTATGAATTTTCTCTCTTGCCGGCAGGAGATTTTCAATTTCCAGTTTGGGACGAATGTTATCGGTAATAATCAGATCCACTTTTTCGCCCAACGCTTTGATAATTTCTTCCCTGGCATCTTTATTTCCTGCATAAATAACCGGTAATTTATAGCCCGAACCTAAACGGGGTTTCGGGTCTGCACTGGCAACCAGTTCTGCCATTTCCACCACATGTTTTACAGTGCCACCATCTTCACCGCCAGCCATTAAAATCATATCAGGTCTTAATTGGCGGATGCGTTCAATTTTTTCGTGGTTCATTCTTTTATCGTTACTGGCAATAAGGTCCATAACAATTGCCCCAGCACCCAAAGCAGCGCGTTCTGCACTTTCACCTGTCATAGCTGCAACTACGCCTGTAACCATCATTTGTAAACCTCCGCCAGCTGAAGATGTTGATACATAAGCATCTACACCTACATCACCTTGGCGCGGAATAACAAATTCCCCATTTTCCATAAATCTGATATTGGTATTGTGATACTTCAGACGCGCCAATTCTTCCAATTCTTGGGTGGCATTGATAACACCCTTGGTAACATCGTTCAAAGGCGCTTCCACTGTTGTAGGTGCCTCACCGCGTATGGTTTGACGAAATTCTCCATCCACCCATTCAATCAATATTGCCTTAGTCGTTGTGCTACCACAATCAGTTGCCACAATGCGCGTAAGGCGTTTTTCGTCGTATTGCATATATCCTCCACTTATTCAAGCAGTTTTATTTCCGGTTTTAAATATTTTATGAAGCAGCGCTTTTCTTTTAGCTCTGCGATGTTGTTTTTTTAATCGGTTTTCTTTTCTGCGTTCGCGCGTATATTGTTCATCCAGCTCATCCATTCTGCTGATTAGTTTTTTTAGGTTATTTTCATCTTCCATCATTATGGCAAACTGCTGATATTTTTGAGAATCAAAAATAATCTCTGCCACCGGTAAAATCATAAATAGTGCCTGACTTCCAATACCGTGCAAGGGACGAATGGATTCAAAAAGTAAAATCCCCGCAGGAGCTAAGTGACGCTCTGCAATGAATTTTGCCACTTTCTCAATCATTTCGTTGATTTCGCTTTCTGAGGTTTCGGGACGGATTTCCCAAAAATCTTTATTCATCTTTTAAGCTCTCGCAACAGTTATGGCGCTGATTTTATCAGCTCCTGCACAATGCAAAGTTTTGGCGATTTCATTTAAAGTGCTGCCAGTGGTAAATACATCATCAATCAGTATTATTTTTTTCCCTTGCACCTGTTTTTTGTCTTTAACGGTAAAAGCGCCGTTTAAATTTTGGATTCTATGTTCACGGGAAAGCAAGGTCTGGCTAAAAGTGTTTATTTTCCTTCTTATAGGATTCACATAAGGCAGATTAGTCAATGCTGCCACTGCAAAAGCTATCAGATCTGACTGATTATAGCCGCGCTCCCTTTTGCGTACTCTATGTAAAGGAACGGCACAAATATAATCGTGGTTCTTAAAATCTGGTTCGGAATCAATCATCTCCGCTATCGGCAAAGCAAAATATCCCGCGGGGGATACATAGCCCTCATACTTTAAAATATGAATCAATTCTTTCACTGCGCCAGAAAAATGAAAAACGGAACGAGCGGAATCAAACTCAAAATTACCTTCCGCACAGACCTCACAGGGAAATTCTGTATTTTCGCTGCCGCAAACAGGACAGGTTCCCTCTCCCATAAATGCTATTTTCGTTTCACAATCTGCACAAATAACTTGAGTGCGGTCTTCTATTCTTTCTCCGCAAACCAAACAGGCGGGTGGAATGATCAATTCCAGCAAATTAAGCCAAGGCCTTTTCAACGGCTTCAAAAATCTGCCTTCCATCTTTACTAATCACGGTTTCGGTTGTGGAACGCTCAGGATGTGGCATCATTCCTAAAATATTGCGTTGCTTGTTACAAATCCCTGCTATATTATCTAAAGAGCCATTGGGATTACTTTCCATATTGATATTGCCTTCTGAGTCACAATAGCGAAAAAGGATCTGATCGTTATCCTGCAATTGTTTTAAACCATTGCCATCTATAAAGTAATTTCCTTCTTTATGCGCTATTGGTATATCCAACACTTTACCTTTATAAATGCTACAAGTGAAAGGACTTGCCTGTGTTTCCACTTTTATGAATTGATGTTTGCAGATAAATTCCAACGAAGAATTCATCAATAATGTTCCCGGCAGCAAACCGCATTCAGTTAAAATCTGAAAACCATTGCAAATACCCATCAGTAAACCACCTTTCTTAGCAAATGCCATAACTTCTTGGACAATGGGAGAAAACCTTGCCAATGCACCACAGCGAAGATAATCGCCATAAGAAAACCCGCCCGGTAAAATAACCAAATCCGGATGTTCCAGATTAGTGTCTTTATGCCAGATAAGTTTTGTTTGATGTCCTCTGCTTTGGCAAGCTCGATAAGCATCGTGATCACAATTGGAACCGGGAAAAGTAATAACGCTGATCCTCAAAATTATTGCTCCACTGATACTATTTCGTAATGATAGGTCTCTGTATTGGGATTAGCCAAAAGATTATTGCAGATTTGATCCACTTGCTGGCTTACTTTTTCTCTGTCATCACTCGTGAAACTCATCTCTATATATTTGCTGATGCGAGTTTCAAGCACATCAGCATAACCCAAATTATGAAGGGAATTGGTTACTGCCTTGCCTTGCGGATCAAGAACACTGGCTTTGAGTTGAACATAGATTTTCGCTTTCAGCATAGCGTTTCCTTTGCACTTTTTTCTAATTTATCCTTTTCTTTTTACTTGCCTATTTAGTCAATACTTTTGTTAGATACCCTTCAAGTTACTAATTTCCAGTTAGTTTTTGCTATACTACCCTTAGAAGTTCTATAGTCCTTTCAATATAGGGCTAATCGACTTTAGGCATCATAAATTCTAACTATCTACATAATGTTTACAAAACTACAATTTGGGTATTGATCTTATAACCTTGCAAGGCAGGTAGTTTTAAAAGCGCATTTTTATAATTTAAAAGTTGGTTGGAATCATAAATATCTCCGCTTTTATAATCCGCTATCAATGCTTCTTTCTCAGCTGTATTTATCATCAGACGGTCAATTCGCATCAGTTTTCCTTCCCAAAGTATTTCCTGTTCCGTAAATATTTTATCCCACTGCGCCGCAAACAGAAAAGGATTATTTTGGCAGGTATTTTGACAGCGATGCGTATAAGAACCGATTTGAGCGCTGACAAAAATGGAACCATAGCGGTTTAGACATCTTAGCCAAGCATATTTATGTTCATCTGCCTCATTTCTGATAATGAAAGACATATAATAATGCATTAAATCGCCAATTAAATTCGGTCGTTCCAGCAAATAGTAATTTTTCAGATTGGGCACTTTGATTTGTTCCGCAGGCAGATAATCATCCCAACAGTCAGGTCTGGAATGCCGGATTTTCAGCTGCGAACCATTTAGTTGCTGTGTTGTTTTTGAACTATCGGATACATTGCCCTCTTCTTTCTCATTCAATTTGAAGCAACTTTTTTTAGTATATATGCCTCGCTCGTCAGGTTCAGAATTGATAAATATTTCGTTCACCGCTTCGCAAAGAGTTACTACCAATTTGTTTTCCTTATTGGCATTATAATAAAAATCCCACCCGTCTTTGCATTGATAGTTAAAGTAAAGGTGCAGTTTTTGTTCGGCACGGGTAAAGGCAACATAGAGGTTATTCATTTCTTCCAGTTGATTTCTTTTTTGTTCCTGCAAATAGAGGTCTGCATAACTGGATAAAGCCAAGATTTTTTGATAATGCAAGCTTAGGCAGAAATCTTTGATTTTATTAAAGGTCTTATCCTCATAGTCCAAAGCCCAGGATAATTTATTGTCTGAGTCCCTATGCCCCGTAGAAAAATTATAGAAAACAAAAACCCGCTTAAATTGTAATCCCTTGGATTTGTGGAAACTAAGTAGTTGCAAACCATCTCCGGCATTTACGGATACTTGGGTAAAATCTTCGGAGGCAGCGTTTTCTGTTAAATAGGTTAGCAAGTCCGGAAGGGAAGTTCCTTTTTCTGGTTCCGTTAACAATCGGGTGGATACAATATCCAGGAAGCGTTGTAAATTTAGATAATCGCGCTCATTCGTTTTTTGGCAGGGTAAACAGATATCTATAATTTCTCTGCAGATATCTGTGGCATTTCTCCCTTTTTGGCTTAAAGCAAGTTCATAAAATTCGTTAACCAAAGGTAAAGCAGCAAAATTAATCGCAAACGGTTTTTGATATTTCTTTTGGATGGCGAGGGTTTCGGAAATAATAATGAGCGTTTGTTTTAGCACATCTGTATTGATTAGAACATAATCCGAACGCAGAAAAGCAATAAAATCTATCCAGTCACCCCAAGCCAAAAACCTTAGCCAGGATAGCAAAGGGGCTACCAAATGATATTCAATTATAGACCGGTTCGGTTGGAACAAACTGGTTGTTCCGGAAATGTCCAATGCCTGTTGAATTTTTCTAAGATCTTCGTTGGTTCTACATAAAACGGCAATGGAACCGGAAGAATCAGCTTCCAAGGCAGGTATTACCATTCGTTTCACAAAATCCGTATAAATATCTGCATCAGGATCTTTATTAGCGGCACTGAAAGAAGCATTATGCAGACAGAATTCAATTTCCGTGCCTTCTTCTTTTCTATATTCTTGGCTTTCAATGCGGCTGTAATTCCACTTCATTTCTTTGGCGTGCAGGATTTTATGTAATGCTTCATTATTAAAAACCTGATTGACAAATTCCATCAAGGTTGGTCCGCAGCGGAAGCTTTGTTTCAGAGTTTCCATTTCCACTTCTTTCAGAGCAGGGAAAATATCTTTCAGATTTAGCAATAAATCTCTTTCTCCGCCTCTCCAACCGAAGATAGATTGTTTTTCATCACCCACTACAATCACTCCCCCAAAAGGTTTGGAACCTTCTCCCGCAGTGATTTCTTCTATTATTGGTTTCAGCACATTGAATTGAATTAAGGAAGTATCCTGAAATTCATCTATCAGCAGAAAACGGGTTCTGTGCGTTAAAAACTGATAAAATTCCGTAGCGGAAACAGCACTTTCTGGATTCAAAAAGGGCGGTTCTTCACTGAAGAGCGTTTCAAAAGTAAACCAAGTTACATCATTGTAGGTAAGATTTTTATAGCGATATATGAGACGATCATATTCTGCCAGAATGATTGACCATATCTCCATAATCTCTTGCTGTTCAGGAAGATAGAGTTTTAGGATCAAATAATCTGCCAGCTGTAGTTGAGCATCTTTTTGGGCAGTTTGCAAAGCAATATTTTCTGCACCGTATTTTTTTTCGCTAATTTTCTGCTTATTCCAGACATTGTTCTTAGCCATAATCATTAGAAGTTTTTCTCTGGCGTCCAAATCAAGCTCTTTTAAGTTCTGCAAAATTCCCGCTGGACTAATTGCTTCCTTCACTACCAGATTCCTAAAATCCTTATTAAAATAATCCTCCAAAGGCGCTTTGGCAAGTGAAGAACAGATATCTGCAACTATCTTTATCAAATCCTGCATAGCTATCAAGAACTTAGCATAAATTTCAGAGCCCTCCGTCTGATAGTTCAGTTCAATCAATCGTCCCGGTTGTAAGTTGGTCTTACTTGTTTGACGCCTGGTTATCAAATAATAAAGCCAGCGCTGATTAATTAAAGATAGAAAAAAAGCAGTATAATCATCCAACGAACGGCTTACTTTCCTGCTTAACAAACGCTGTAAACGATTGCGAAAATCAGGTTTCATCAGATGATTGAATAGAAATGGCATAATTTTTTTCACCGCTTCGGTATCTATGTTGTAGCGTTCAATATTACGCAAAGGACGCACAATATTACGAAAAATTTGCCCAGTGTAAGAATCAATTGTCATTACCTGTAAACGGCTCTGATCACAGATAATTTCTTTACGCGCGCTAAACAAGAGGTTTTTCTCCAGATCGCTTAAAGGGATGTTTTCCTCTTCTCTTAGTTCTCGCAGATTTTTCAGCAGTTCATTTTGCTTTTCCAAATCCTGTTCATTTTCGGAAAGCAACAATTCCAGATGATTGACAATGCGTTCTCTTATTTCAGCCGTTGCTTTGCGGGTAAAAGTTAAAACGAGGATATTATCAGGAGAAAATTCACTTGTTCCATAATATTGTAAAATCAGCGATATATATTCCAGAGAAAGGCGATAGGTCTTTCCCGTTCCAGCGCTGGCACATATTATTCGGCAGTTATTTTCCGTCATCATACACCCCCTTTTTTAATGTTCAGCAAGTCCGCTCTGGTAATATTTTGCAAGCGCTGTCTATCGGCAATTTTAGTAATCGTGCTATAGCCATTTGCAAGGCAGGATAAGAAGTGTTCAAATATTTGCGTTTTAAGTTTCTGGCGTTTGTCTTCCTTCACGCCTTCCATTTTTCCGGAAGGATCAAATATATTCCAAAATAGAGATGAAACACTATCTTCAGGCAAAACTTCATCCAAAAGATAATAATACCATTCGTATATGCAGAGTTGACGATAGTCATGGCTACCGGTTTTA
The DNA here is from genome assembly GCA_039680785.1 of Candidatus Cloacimonas sp. NCBI lineage: Bacteria > Pseudomonadati > Candidatus Cloacimonadota > Cloacimonadia (SeqCode) > Cloacimonadales (SeqCode) > Cloacimonadaceae (SeqCode) > Cloacimonas (SeqCode) > Cloacimonas sp. (SeqCode). The sequence goes on along the minus strand of JBDKSF010000115.1, from coordinate 7,106 downwards.
AAATCGACGATAAATGCCTTATTTTCCAATTCAATCCGCAGGTCTGCCCGGCCTTTTATGGAAAGTGTATAATCGTTATCAGCAAATTGAACTACTCCTAAGGGTTTATAAACATACTCTTCTTCATACAATTCTTCCATTTCGGGAAGGAGAATGAACTCGCGGCGATCAATCTGTTTTTTCAACCAGTCAGTATAGAAAATATTGAGCGATTGTGCCAATCTCTTTGCCAGAATATCACCTAAAAAATCGGCATTGTAGTTTTTGGGTATCTGATATTTATGTTTGGCGGAATTGATCACTTCTTTCAATTGTCTTTCCAGCTTTTCATTATTTCCGAACAATTGTTCCAGTTGTTCCACGGAAGTATGCTCACCTTTCAATTTGGCAAGAGTAGTGGAAAAATAAGTGTGCATAATATTTCCAAAGAGTTTATAGCTAATGGTCTCTTCCGCTTCCCAATTTTGAAGAGAGAGTTTGCATTTATTCTCCACAAACCAGAGAAAGGGGTTTTTCAAGAATTGAATCAGCGAGGATGCACTAAACAAAACATTTTTATCCTGCGGAATATCCATTGCGGGGTCGGAAGGGATAATAAAAAAATCTTCGGGAAAGTTCTTTTCTCTCTGGCATTGTTCATTATCTTCCACACCCACGATTTGCTTTTCGACGGCTGATGATTTATATACTTCTTGCAGAGAAACAACTACTTTCTTTTTAGACAACAATTCCGCTTCTTGGTCTTTTAAAAATTCTGCCAATTCTCCCAAAAAGGAGCTGGGACTGATATCTTTTTCTTGATTTACATAGCTTAAGCAAACTGCCTGCTCAGAGCACAGCAAAAGCCGAAAGAAATAATAACGCTCTCTGCTTCTGATATCGTTATATGTCTTCAGCCCCAATTTTGCCCGCTGGGATTCATTAAATAACCAAACCGGAGTAGGGCTGGAAGGAACGCTACCTTCAATCATCTGCAAAAAAGCTATGGAACGATAGTTTCGATTGCGAGAATCCAGTAGATTACTAATTTCCCACTCGGGTGATAAATTTTCTTTGCGATGCAGTGTTATTTTAGCGCTTTTCAAATAATTAACCAGCAATTCCAGTAAATTTTCTCCCAAAGTTTCTTCCGCCCAAATTTGTTGCCACGAACTGATCAAACCCAGATTTTCAATTGCCGTGAAATTTGCCATCTGTTTCCAAAAAACCGGCATAATATCGGTATATTGTTTTTCTTCCTCATTTAGCAATTTGTTCAGCGACAATCCCTTTTCAGCATCTATCAGAGCACAGAGATCAGTTAAGTTTTTTATATTGCCGAAAGCGTAAATTAATCTATAATATTCCCGTATTAGATTTTTTAGCATCGGTTTGTCTATCGAATCAAACAAAGCACAATCCACATACAGATAATCCCTGTCTATCAAATAGGCAAGTTCCATACGCAGTTGCTGTAAATATACCTCTGGATCCAAACAAAGCTCTTCAGCGTAAAAATAGCGACAAAACCAATCATCGGAGATATAATTCGCCAGTATTTTTACAGCTAAAGAGCCCTCGCTCTCATTTATTGATTTTAATCCTGCGCGAACTGCCACAAGCATTTTATAGATGGTTCCTTCACTGAAAGAATAACTGTCGGGCTTGGCAAAATGTTCTTCCGGAAAGAAGTGGCTGTAACTTTTTAAATAAAAACTGCTGTCTATAATTGCGCCATTAGTCCTTTTTTGTTCTGAAAACCAAGCTAAAAATGCCAAAGCCATCTGAGTTTCATTGTCCGATTCCAAAATTTCTATTTGAGGTTTGCGCTTCAGAGAATTCCAAGCGCTTTGCAAATCAAAGTCCTGCACTTTCCAGTTTTCCGCATTGCCTGATATCTCTAAACTATGTGTAACTATGCTTATGTTGTTTCCAGAATCTTCCAGGGCTTTAATTTGCCGTTTTTCCAGAGCGCTGTAATAATATTGATTGATAAAATATATATTATAGCCCTGCCAGGGAACGGTAATATTTTCTGGCAACAGATATAAAATAGCATCGCTAAAACCCATAGACCCAATGAATTTACAGTAATTGTTACGAATCGTAATAATCTTTTGCAGATATATTTCTTGCCATTCTTGCGTATGAAATGTTCCGGAATCGGGTAATTGTTCCAAGGCCTCTATCGCTACACATTCTTCGCAAAGTTCTTCATAAAAATCAAAAAAACGCCGTCCCCAGTCCACTATATCAGAATAATTAAAGATATGAAAAAATTCTCGCTCGCTTTCTTCCATCACCAAATAAAGACACAGTAGGCGTTTTTCATCGGTTAAAACAGGTTGCTCAGGCAAAATAAGAGCAGCGCGTAATTCTTCCATACTGTAAAAAAGGCAATTTGAAAGATCCCAATTTTGTAAATAATCTCTGGCGGCTCTTTTAGCCGAACTTAAAGTGGGAAAAACAAAAAGGCAATTGGGAGCAATAAGATCCTGCACTTTTGTTTCCAGGTTTTCGGAAAGCGGATAATTGATAAATTTCATAATTTTTTCCTTTTACACATTTTCCAGAGAAGAACGAGATTTTTATCGCTCCTCTACCACCATCAATTTGAAATTCTGCATAGCTTTTAAGTAACTTCCTTCCTATTTCTTATAGGATTTAGCGCCACATTTAGCATTCCATTTCTATAATAAAGGAGAAACCAAACGACAAATGGATTCTTTGGTCTTTTGCACCATACTGCGTTGTTGAAATTTCTCCGGATCAAGTTTACTGCTATATTTTAGGTCTTCTTCAAATTGATGGATTGCTTCCAGACAGACATTTTTATCATATATTGTAGCCGCCAGTTCAAAATTTTGATTAAAACTGCGCATATCCATATTAGCGGTTCCTATTAAAAGCACTTCTTCATCCACAATTAGTGTTTTGGAATGGTTAAAGCCCTTATGATAAGTCCAGATTTCCACTCCTACATCCAAAAGCTGTTGAAAATAGCTACGCGAAGCCCAAAAGACCAGAAAGTGATCTGGCTTGTCCGGAACCAGAATTTGTATTTTAACCTTGCTAATTGCAGCAATTTTCAAAGCCGACAGCAAACTTTCATTCAAAACCAGATAGGGAGTGGAGATTCTGATATTGTTCCTGGCATAAGTAATGGCTGCAAAATATAATTGCATAATGCTGTCATAATCGCTATCTGGACCATTGGCAACAATTTGCATTGGCAAAAAGTATTGTTTCTCGGCTGGAAGAACAGGAAGATATTTATCCAGCAGGCATTCTTGCATCAAGTTTTTGCCTGTCACAAAATCCCAGTCCGTTAAAAATATTGCCTGCAAAGCAAGCGCTGCTTGACCTTCAATTTCAGCTAAGGAATCTCGCCAATAACCATAATAGCGTTTTCGCCCCAAATATTTATCGCCTATGTTCAAGCCACCCAAATATGCCTTTTTCCCATCTACGATAACCAGTTTTCGGTGATTGCGATAGTTCAAGCGACTATTTAAAAAAGGAATCCAGACCGGCATAAAAGGCACAAATTCCACACCCGCATTGCGTAACTCATTTTTAAAACTCTTTTTCAACATCCAACAACCAACATCATCATAAATAAAGCGAATTTCTACTCCCTCCATCGCCTTTTGAATTAGCAATTTTTGCAAAGCGTAACCCGTTTCATCGGCATTAATGGAAAAATATTCCAAATGCACAAAATAACGGGCAGAAGCAATCCCTTCCAAAATTGCCTTAAATGCTTGTAAGGTATCGGAATACAAAGTTACATCGTTATTTATCGTCAGCGTTGCCTTGCTGTTATTTTCCAGTAATTTATTTAAACGCGCGCTTAATTCCGTCTGCCAGTTATTTTCTTTGGGAAGCGGATATTTTTGGATATAGGTTATAAGATTTTGGATGTCTGCATAACCCTTTTTACTGAATAAGCGTTTTTTACGCCAGTTTCTACCAAAAAACAAATACAAAATAAAACCGACTATAGGCAAAAATATGAGAACTAATATCCAAGCCATAGTTGTCGCCGGAGAACCATTTTCCATCACTACTATCAAAATGACCAATACTATGGATATACCAAACAGGATATTTATGATGCGCAGAGTTACTTTGCTGAATGTTTCCAAAACTGAACCACCCACAATTAGCTGAGTTAGTGAAGCAATCAATACTAAACTGATTAAGAGAGCCATAATAAGTGCTATGGCATCCCATAACTTACTGGAAGTTATAATAGTTCACCTCTTTTGTAGCTTTGCTGTTCTTTTTCACACACAGGTTGCCTTTGCCTAAAATTCCATTATATTATATCTGCAAAATCAATTTTGTAAATACGGTAATAGATTGTCAAGTGGAAAAGTGAATTAGCGTGATGAGAGATAAGATCAGCAGGTTTTAACCCGTCGCTAAAATATAGGAAGGTTGACCTCCTGGTCAACCACAACAAACAAACTATCAGACAATTTTAAAATTGAGTGGGAACTGTATAATTTGGTTGTTGGGTGAACGGCAGGATGCCGTTCTTCCGCAAAAAGCAAAATAATAGGTCTGGGATGAACAGGATTTTTAAGATTTAGAGGATTTATAATTTAAAGTCCCATCGGGACTTTTATATCCATTCATTATTTCGCCGGGTTAAAACCCCTCGTTAGTATCTGTCGTCCCGCTGGGACTTTTTTATCAATTCTTCTTATCGCCGGGTTAAAAACCCGTCGTTAATATGTATCGTTCCTAACGGAACTTTTATCTTAATTCTATTTTTCGAGGGGCTTACGCCACCATCGCTATCATTATGTAGTCCTTTGAGTTAAAATCGGTTTTGCTTGTGATTTTCCTGACAATTTCATTCTTTCTTCTTATCTTTGAATAAGGTCACTAATAATCTCATAGAAAAGGCCGATTTTGACTTAAAGACGACAGCCGAAAGATTATTTACGCCACCATCGCTATCATTATGTAGTCCTTTGAGTTAAAATCGGTTTTGTTTGTGATTTTCCTGACAATTTCATTCTTGTTTCCTATCTTTGAACAATGTCATTAATGATCTCATAGAATAGGCCGATTTTGACTTAAAGACGACAGCTGACAGATTATTTACGCCACCATCGCTATTATCTGTCGTCCTGCTGGGACTTTTTTATACAGTTATTCTTTGCAACGGGTTAAAAACCCGTAGTTAATATGTATCGTTCCTAACGGAACTTTTTTCACTATATGTCTTTTTCCCCGAGGGGCTTACGCCACAATCGCTATCATTATGAAGTCCTTTGAGTTAAAATCGGTTTTGCTTGTGATTTTCCAGACAATTTCATTCTTTCTTCTTATCTTTGAATAAGGTCACTAATAATCTCATAGAAAAGGCCGATTTTGACTTAAAGACGACAGCTGACAGATTATTTACGCCACCATCGCTATTATCTGTCGTCCCGCTGGGACTTTTTTATCAATTCTTCTTATCGCCGGGTTAAAAACCCGTCGTTAATATGTATCGTTCCTAACGAAACTTTTTTCACTATATGTCTTTTTTCACGAGGGGCTTACGCCTCCATCGCTATCATTGTGTCGCCCACAAGGGGCTTTTTTAGATTGCAAAATACAAAATGATAAATATTGTATCTTCTTTTTTTCGAGGGGCTTACGCCACCATCGCTATTATCTGTCGTCCCGCTGGGACTTATTTTCGTCGTGGATCGTATTCGCCGGGTTAAAAACCCGGCGTTAGTAAGTATCGTTCCTAACAGAACTTTTTTCACTATATGTCTTTCTTTTCGAGGGGCTTACGCCACCATCGCTATCATTATGTAGTCCTTTGAGTTAAAATCGGTTTTGCTTGTGATTTTCCTGACAATTTCATTATTGTTTCCTATCTTTGAATGATGTCATTAATAATCTCATAAAATAGGCCGATTTTGACTTAAAGACGACAGCCGACAGATTATTTACGCCACCATCGCTATCATTATGAAGTCCTTTGAGTTAAAATCGGTTTTGCTTGTGATTTTCCAGACAATTTCATTCTTGTTTCCTATCTTTGAACAATGTCACTAATAATCTCATAAAATAGGCCGATTTTGACTTAAAGACGACAGCCGACAGATTATTTACGCCACCATCGCTATTATCTGTCGTCCTGCTGGGACTTTTTTATACAGTTATTCTTTGCAACGGGTTAAAAACCCGTCGTTAATATGTATCGTTCCTAACGGAACTTTTTTCACTATATATCTTTCTTTTCGAGGGGCTTACGCCACCATCGCTATGATTGTGTAGTCCTTTGAGTTAAAATCGGTTTTGCTTGTGATTTTCCTGACAATTTCATTCTTGTTTCCTATCTTTGAATGAGGTCATTAATAATCTTATTGAAAAGGCCGATTTTGACTTAAAGACGACAGCCGAAAGATTATTTACGCCACCATCGCTATTATCTGTCGTCCCGCTGGGACTTTTTTATCAATTCTTCTTATCGCCGGGTTAAAAACCCGTCGTTAATATGTATCGTTCCTAACGGAACTTTTATCTTAATTCTTTTTATTTTCAAGGGGCTTACGCCACCATCGCTATGATTGTGTCGCCCACAAGGGCTTTTTTAGATTGCAAAATATGAAATGATAGCAATGGTGTCTTCCATTTTACGAGGGGCTTACGCCTCCATCGCTATCATTGTGTCGCCCACAAGGGGCTTTATAATACGCTCTTTTATAATCACCATTTATAAAAAAATAATCCTCTAAATCCTTAAATCCTTAAATCCTCGTTTCCAAAAACCAAACCTGAAATCCTTGTTACTAAAACTAAATCTGTGAGAGAATATTCCAGAAAGAACAACATATCGTCGTTCCCAATGAAAAATGAGTTATACAGTTTCCGCTTAATTCTATACAAGCTTGAGAGTTTATTTGTTGTGGTTGACGAGGACTTCAACCCTCCTGCATTTTCGAACTTGATAAATATCCTGTTTTATAAAAATAAATCCTCTAACTCCTAAAATCCTGAAATCCTCGTTTCAAAAAACCAAACCTGAAATCCGTTTTTTCTAAAGCTTCACATATTAGCAGCCCTGTTTTGCTTACATTATCCTCTTACAGCCGAGTAACAATTCCCTAACA